>JABDGW010000018.1 GCA_013285855.1 Bacteroidota bacterium | reverse complement strand
TACCTGCTGGTGGCTGCATATTACGGGCATATTTGCTTTCTTAAATTACCTGCCTTACTCAAAGCATTTGCATATTTTATTAGCTTTTCCAAATGCATATTATACCAGGCTTGAACCAAAAGGCAAACTTGAAAATATGCCTGAAATTCAAAATGAAGTTTTATATGCAATGCAACCTGAACTGGCGCCAACAGAAGCTGTACCTAATCATAAAAAATTTGGTGCTAAAGATGTATTTGATTTAAGCTGGAAAAATTTATTGGATGCATATAGCTGTACTGAATGTGGCAGATGTACAGCAGCTTGTCCTGCAAACATCACAGGAAAAGTTTTAAGTCCGAGATTGATTATGATGAAAACCCGCGACAGGGCAGAAGAAGTTGGACGTAACATCAACCAAAATAAAAGTTTTGCTGATGATAATAAAACACTGCTGCATGATTATATAACGCCGGAAGAATTGCGTGCCTGCACTACCTGCCAGGCTTGTGTGGAAGAATGTCCTGTAAGTATAAATCCTCTTGATATAATTGTGCAATTGCGTCGTTTTTTAGTGATGGAAGAAAGCAATGCGCCGCAGGAATGGAATGCTATGTTCAGCAATACGGAAAATAATTTTGCACCCTGGAAATTTTCGCCTGATGAAAGAGATAAATGGACGGAAGCATAAAATATTTATCAATCTTTGTCCTCGTTTACAGTTAATTACCAATACATTTTAATTGAATAATTTAACTGGCAAAGCTTTTGCATTACTCTTGTTGTAGTACAGTATTAAAAAATTAAAAATGAGTCATCATGAAAAAGCTTTATACTGTTATAGCTTCTGTTGCGCTTTTATCCTTCTCTGCAACAGCCCAGCAAGAAACATTTTCTAATAGCAATAATGTAGGTCATCACATAAAATATTCTAATGCTGTAGCTAATGACAATTTAGTAAGCACAAAGATTAACCTTATGGGTAATCCTGTAAAAGATGTTATTACGTTACAGATCAATAACCCAAATCAAACAAAATACGAGTTGTCTTTATATTCATCAACGGGCAGAAAAGTAATAAGCATGTTATATGATCATCCTCCTGGTGTAAGTACAAAGCAAGTGTATGTTTCTGAATTGGAACGCGGAACCTATTTTCTTGTTGCCAGCAGTGAATATGAAAAGAAATCTATTGAAATTCTGAAACAATAAAATATATAACAGATCATACATACATGGCCCTGCAAAAGCGGGGCTTTTTTATTTCAACTTTAAATTTCTGCGGTTATCTTGCTTAAAATTATTTGCTTTGAGCGTACTGATATTTTTTGCTTACGCGGTTATTTTTTGTTTTCTTATTACAAGAATTTCTTTCTTTAAAAAAAGCGGGTTAAATAATTATTGGTTAATTGGTTTATTTCTCATAAAAATTGCGGCTGGTTGTGTATATGGCTGGTTTTATAGTTTGCCCGCTAATATACAAACAAGTGATACCTGGCGTTATTTTAATGCTTCAACAAAAGAAACAGATCTGCTGTTAAGCCATCCGGTTACATTTATTAAAGATTTGTTTTTATACAGTTATACCTCGACCGGTAATTTGTTTGTTGCGCATAATTCATACTGGAACAATCTTAAAGATAACCTGTTGATAAAAATACTCGCGGTTATAAATGTATTCAGTTTTAAACATTATTATGCTGATGTGATCTTCTGCAACTTTTTTTTCTTTATTGGTTGTATTGCATTTTATCGTTTGTTAAAAGAAAAAATAAGTGCAAACAAATTTATTTTAATTGCTTTTGTGTTTTGCATTCCTTCATTTTTATTCTGGTGCAGCGGCGTACATAAAGATGGATTTGTTTTTATGGCAATTGCTTTATGTATTTTTTATTTTAATGAATGGATAACAGCAAAGCGCATATCTTTTACAGCAATACTTATATTTATTTTTTGTGTCCTTATATTGTTTGCCTTACGCAATTTTGTTTTGCTGTTGTTGTTGCCCGGGCTAATAACATGGTATTTATGTTATCATTATCCGCAAAAAAAAATTTTGTTGATAACCTGTATTTACGGCTTCGCAATTTTTATTTTTTTTATTTCTGGGTTTATCAGCGGCAGTATAAATTTTCCGGCTTATATAGTAAACAAGCAAATTGAATTTAAAGCTTTAGGTGGTAAATCTCAGTTAATGCTTCCTGAGCTTAAACCTGAATTTATAAGTTTTATTCAGTTTGTTCCTTACGCAATTGATACTGCTTTTCTCCGTCCTCATATAACCGAAACAGCAAACACTTTATACCTGCCTGCTATTGCAGAAAATATTTTATTGTATGCGTTGATTATCTTTTCAGCAATAAATGCTTACAGAAAAAGGAGGCAAAATATTTTTACTGAACCTGCAAAAGCGTTTATTATTTTTTGTTTTGTATTTGCAATCTCAAACCTGCTGATGATGGGCTATACGGTTACATTAACAGGGGCAATTGTGCGATACCGGAGTTTTATATTGCCTTTTATTATTGCACCCTTATCAGCTTTTATAAGTGTTGAAAAAAAGCCAGCAACTCCTGGTCATTCAACTAAAAATTAATAAGATTATTTACCAGAAGGTTTATAATATGTAAGCGCTTCAGGCATTAATTCTTTTAATTTTTGTATGCGCGAAGCATCGCTTGGATGATCGCTTAAAAATGTGGGTGGTTGAGAGCCGCCGGTATTTAAATTTGCCATGCGTGTCCAGAATGGTATTGCTTCCTGCGGATTGTAACCAGCCATTGCCGCGAATATCAATCCGTAATGATCCGCCTCTGATTCCTGGTTGCGGCTGTTAGGTAATAGCACACCTAATTCAGCAGTTGGACCAAAAACATTATTGAAAATATTTACCGTTTTTGCATCATTTCCCAAAGCAACATTACCTGCAACCTGTATATCCTGTGCAACCATTTCCTGGCTCATGCGCTCTCTGCCATGCCCTGCAACTGCATGTGTAATTTCATGACCTACCACAATAGCCAATGCATCTTCGTTTTGTGTAACAGGCAATATGCCTGTATAAACAACTACCTTACCACCTGGCATACACCATGCATTTACTTCTTTGCTCTCAACAAGATTAAATTCCCATTTATATTTGGAAACATCACTGGCCAGCCCCTTTTGCTGATAATATTGTGTAATAGCATTTGCAATGCGTTTGCCAACACGTTTAACCATTTCAGCATTATCATTAGTTACAGGTACAACTTTATTTTCAGTAAGGAATTGCCTGTATTGTGTAAGCGACATTTTTTCCATTTCGCTTTCAGAAACTAATGAAAGCTGGCTTCTGCCGGTAATGGCATTTCGTGTGCAGGAAAAAAAAACAGTTGCTGCAAATAATAACAGGAGAGGCTTAAATCTCATAAATAAATTCAATTAAAAAGTTGAAGAATATCAGTGTCTTCTTTTTTGCCGGTTGCTACGGCGGCGGTCACGGTGTTTCAGAATCGGTACTTTGCTTTCAGTTCCGTTAAGCAAACGATTTATATTCTTTTGATGCGTAAGTATTACCATTAAGGCAACTGCCACAGAAAAAATTCTATACAGTGTAACATCATCATTAAAAATAAAAAGTATAAATACAGCAAAAGCTACACTTGATAAAATTGAACTGAGCGAAACAAATCTTGTTAAATAAAGAACCAGTAAAAACACGCCCACACAGCATACAGCAACAATAGGCTGAATAGCTAATATCATTCCAAACAATGTTGCCACACCTTTGCCGCCTCTAAACCCGGCCCATATAGGAAATATATGCCCGGCAACGGCAGCGAGCCCAAGCCCGATCATAAAATTGGTTCTGTCCCAGTCATTTGATTTGGTTAAATAATATGGCAGTAAAATATACAGAGAAGTAGCAATAATACCCTTAACCATATCAGCGATCATAACCAAAGTGCCCCACTTTGCGCCCAGCACGCGGTAGGTATTGGTTGCACCGGCATTACCGCTGCCATAATCCCGGATGTCAACTCCAAAATAGTATTTACTAACCCAAACCGAGGTGGGAATGGAACCAATGAGGTACGCCGCTATTATTAATAATACTTCGTTCATTGGGAACTAAACAAGATTTATCAAGGTGGCAAATATAAGCCCATTGAATTAAAAATTGCTACATAAAATTTTACCGTCTCTTGGCATGTGAAGGATATGCTTTTGTTAAATTTTATTTTTAAAAAATACAATTATCTTAAACGCTTTTCAAGGCGGGCAAACCTTGGTAAATGCTTTCGTATTAGTGCAATGCTTGTCTTTTTCTAAATAAAATAAATGTGCACGTTTAAATTACATTTGTAAAAACTAAAAATGATGTTGACTATTTTGCATCCATGGCATGGAGTTTCTTACGGAGATAAGGCGCCAAGAATTGTAAATGCCGTAATAGAGATTTCGCAAGGCTCAAGATGTAAATATGAAATTGATAAGGCAAGCGGATTGCTTAAGTTAGACCGTGTTATTTATTCTTCATTTTATTACCCGGTTAATTATGGTTTTATTCCGCAAACTTATGGTGATGATAAAGACCCGCTTGATATTCTTGTAATAACTACATTACCGGTGCAACCGTTAACATTAATGGAAGCTAAAATTATTGGTGTAATGCAAATGATTGACAGCGGTGATGCAGATGATAAAATTATTGCGGTTGCCAATCATGATCCAGGTGTTAATCATTATAACAATATTGAAGAATTGCCGCAGCACTTTTTTAATGAGCTGCGTCATTTTTTTGAAGAGTATAAACGGCTTGAAAATAAAACCGTAATTGTTGAAGAGTTTGGCGATAAAGCAACGGCTTTGAATGTAATAACCGATGCTATTAATTTATATAAAGATAAATTTATTGATAAAGCTTAGAATTGCTTGCTGAACAGAATTAATATAGTAAAAGTGTTGCGACGCAATGAAGACGCCACAAAGAATTAAAAGCCGGTTATATAAAAATCTAAGCAGAATTTCTTCCTGCATTTATTATTCCGAAAGAACAACGCATGGCAAGCTTTTCATACTTTTCTTTATAAGGAGAATCTTTTACTTCGCGAATTTGCATGAGTGCATATTGTTGTATTGTTACCAGCGGCAATACAATGCGTTCACGCATGCTTACACTTGAATGCTCAACGGGATAATTTGCCATTAAGGTTTCGTTGCCTGTAAGTTTTTGAAGGTATTGTACAGTAAGTTTATATTCTGAATGCATCATGTTCCAGAGCTTTCCGTAATGTGTATTATGCGAAAGGTATTCTGTTAATGGAAAGAAACACTTCATCATTGCCATTTCGCAATTATCAATAAGCGTTTTAAAAAATAAAGAACCTTTATACAACTGTTGAACATTTCTCCATTTACCATATTGATCAGCTTTTTTTAATGCAGTTCCAACACCGTAATACCCGGTTACGTTTTGTTTTAACTGGCTGAATGCGCCTACAAAAGGAATTGCCCGCAGGTCTTTTAAAGATAATCCTGAAGTTTTGCCGCGCTTGGTTGGCCGACTGCCAATATTGGTTTCTGAATAAAAACGCAGCGGGCTTATCTCCGCTAAATAATCAACAAAAGCAGGATTATTTTTTAGCTGAATATACGCTTCGTAACTGTCTTCAGACAATTGTTTAAGCAATCGTTCTTCGCTTCGCGATAATGTATTTTCTTTTGAAGAAAACAGTTCGTTGGAAATGCCTGCGTTGATCAACTGCTCAATATTAAATTGTGCAGATTCAATTGTACCGAAGTTTGAACTTACTGTTTGTCCCTGAACTGTTAACTGAATTTCTTTATTCGAAATATCATGCCCCATTGATGCATAGAACCGGTGTGTTTTGCCGCCGCCACGTGCCGGAGGGCCACCGCGCCCATCAAAAAATATTACATTAATACCATAATTTTTTGAAATGCCTGTAAGCTCTTCTTTGGCTTTATAAATACTCCAGTTTGCCATTAAATAGCCGCCATCTTTGGTACCATCAGAAAAGCCGAGCATGATGGTTTGTGTATTCCTGCGCAATTTTAAATGTTGCCTGTAGGCTGTATTTGAATACAGTTTTTTCATGATGGCAGAAGCATTGGCAAGATCATCTATTGTTTCAAACAAAGGAACTATATCAACAGTAAGATTTTCTTTTTTCCATCCGGCTAATAAAAACAAGGCATATACTTCCATTACATTTAATGCGCTGTTGCATTGACTTATAACATAACGGTGACAAGCTAGCCTGCCGTTTTGCTGCTGAATAGTTTTTACGGCTTCAACAGATTTAAGCGTATCGGCGAAGAGCTCATTATCGCCAAAAGAAATTTCTGTTTTATGTAACTGTAAAAGAGCTGAAACTTTTTTGCTTTCATCAAGATTAGAATAGTTTTCCGGTAAAATTTTTTGCGGAACCAGCGATTCAAAAAATTTAGCATGTACAGTGCTTTCCTGCCGTATATCAAGCGAAGCAAAATACAATCCAAAAATTTCTGATTTGAATAAAAGCTTGTACACATCTTCAATAAAAAGGTTGTTGTTTGCCTTGAGCACTACAATTATTTCTTCAAGAATTTTTTTGATCTCTGCCTGTGTTATGCGTTCAGCGGCATTGTTGTATAAATTATCATACAAACGTTTTTCCAACTGTGTTATTAATTCATGCGCACCTTTAAAAGTAAGCCTGCGCTTAAGCCATCTTGCGTTTTTATGATACGAACGTAAAATGCCAAAATGCAATGTTTCTGCAACTTTTAAAGTAATTTCTGTTGTAACAAAAGGGTTGCCGTCTCTGTCTGCACCGGGCCAAAAACCCATTTGTATCAAAGCATGTTTTACATTCTCCGATTCCTGGAAATCATTTTTTAAAATTGACATGATATTACCGGCAGCATCATAAAAAACATTTTCCAAAAACCATAAGAGGCTTATAGCTTCATCGTACGGTGTTGGTTTTTGTTTTTTAAGAAACGGTGTTCTTCCCAATTGCTGCAGGTAAATATTTACCAGTTCTGTATCATCTGTTTTTAAAGCTTCCGAAAGATCATTTATAATACCTAAAACTTCGCCTGTATAAAATTGTGTTGGATGTGCCGTTAATACAATGCGCACCGCAAAATCATTCAGCTTTTTTACAAAATCATTTTCTTTGTGCATTTGTGATATTTGTGCACACAACTGCTTTAATGTGCCAGGCCCGTTTACATCATTCACCTGTGTAAAAGCTGCATCTTCCAAAGCATCGAACAATACAACCTGCCTTTCTGAATATTGTACAAAACGGAACAACAGGTCAATCCAATCTTCTTCTTTTTCGTAAGAGGTATTTTTTTGTAAAAAATTATTTATGATCTCAGCAGGGCTTTGTTTTTTACCAAATCCTTCTTCGCATTGCAATAAAAACAGTGAAAGTAATACACCTGTTTTTTCAATACGATGGAAGGGCAAAGAAGTAAACAAGCTATTGTATAACTGGAACTTTAACGCAACATGATTTTTAAATTCCTGCAGTGCTGCAGAAGGTAACTGGCTCATAATTGCGATAAAAATATAAAATAAATTGCAGGTGTTTGTGCACTTTATAAAATATTGAACTGATGCCGCAATCCTGCCTTTGCTACAATAAAAATTTTAGAATAATCAGGAATGCGTATACGTTTTTCCAATACTGATTTTGGTTGCAACCGTTTTATTTTTTTAAATAAGGAGAAATAATATTTGTATGCAACATAAACACCTAAGCGTGCTCTTGCCGGTAATTGCAAAATTCCTTCATAGGCATGATCAAAATCTTTTTGAATATCGTCTTCAATATTTTTCTTTTCTTCCTTTGTAAAATTTTTAAAATTGCAATTGGGAAAATATAAGCGGTCAAGTTGTTCCTGGTCAGCTTTCATATCCCTCAAAAAATTTACTTTTTGAAAAGCAGCTCCAAGGCTGCGTGCATACATTTTTAAATTATCGTATAGTTGCTTATCATCTTTACAAAAAACATATAAACACATCAACCCAACCGCTTCGGCACTTCCATAAATATATTCTTTGAATAAAGTTTCATCATAATAATTTTTATAAAGATCATACTGCATACTCTTAAAAAAAGCATCAATCAAAGAAATGTCAATCTTATATTTATTTATTGTGATCTGAAAGCTGTTTAATATAGGATTTAAACTTATTTTTTCTTTAATTGCCTTATATGTTTCTATTTTAAACGATGCCAATAATTGCGGTTTGTTATAGCCATGAAAACTATCAACAATTTCGTCTGTAAAGCGTACAAAGCCATAAATATTATGTATGTCTGCACGAATATTTTTATGTAATAATTTTATGGCAGAAGCAAATGAGGTGCTGTAATTTTCAGTAACAATTTTACTGCATTGCATGGTTGTTTCACGATAGCGTTCGATCATAGTTGTTTTATTAAACAAAAGCCTTATAAAATCATTCTATCCAATTAAAATAACATAAAAAACAAAACATGGTTTAGTTAAATAATCTTATTACATATTTGGCAACCACTTCCCCGCTGATAATTGCCGGCGGCACACCAGGCCCAGGAACAGTTAATTGCCCGGTATAAAAAAGATTTTTTACTTTTTTATTTTTAATCGAAGGTTTCAGTATTGCTGTTTGCATCAATGTATTCGCCAAACCATACGCATTTCCTTTATAAGCATTATAATCATCTACGAAATTGCTGTATGCATAAGATTTCTTTACCACTATATTTTCTCTTATATTCTGATTAATTCTTTTTTCAAAACGGGTTATAATTTTATTAAAATAATATTCTCTCAATTCTTCTGTGTCATCAGCAAGACCGGCCGCAACCGGAATTAGAAAAAAAAGATTTTCGCAACCTTTAGGTGCAAGATTATTATCACTAACTGAAGTTGCGCTTACATAAAACAAAGGTTCTGCCGGCCACTGTTTTGTTGCATAAATTTCTTTTGCATGTTGGTTAAATGCAGTATCAAAAAATAAAGAATGGTGGCAAATATTTTCAAGCTTTTTATTCAGGCCAACATAATATAAGATACAGGAAGGCGCCATTGTTTTTTTCTCCCAGTATTCTTCTGTATAATTTCTGTATGCAGCACCCAGTAATTTATTTTCTGTATGATGATAATCTGCATTGGAAATAACTGCATCTGCATTATAGTATTGCGTTGAGCCATCTTCATTTTCAGCAACAACTTTTGTTGCACAATTATTTTCTATTTCAATCTTTTTTACATTTTGATTGAAATGAAACTGCACACCAAGCGAAACAGCAAGCTTATGCATTGCATCAACAATACTATACATTCCTCCTTTCGGAAACCATGTGCCATGTTTTATATCTGCATAATTCATTAAACTATATAAGGCAGGAATTTTTTCAGGCAGAGCACCAAGAAACAGAACAGGAAATTCAAGCAATCGCTGTATTTGCGGATGCTTAAAAAATTTGTTTATATGTTTTTTAATTGATGTAAAAATATCAAGTCTGAAAATTCCGTTAAGCAAATCAGCATCTATAAATTCTGTAACAGAAAGAGAAGGTTTATACACTAATTTCTGCATGCCTGTTTTATATTTATATGCTGCTTCATCTAAAAACAAATCAAGCTTTGCACTGCTTCCGCTTTCAATTTTTTCAAATAGGTTTTTTACAGAAGTATAATCTGCAGGAATATCCATTACTTCATTTTGCCAGTAAATGCGATACGAGGGATCAAGGCGCTTCAATTCATAATAATCCGAAACGCATTTATTAAACTGGTTAAAAAATCTTTCAAACACATCCGGCATCCAATACCAGCTCGGACCCATATCAAAATAAAAACCATCAATTTTTAATTGCCGTGCCCTACCGCCTGGTTGCGCATTTTTTTCAAGTACAGTTACATGCCAACCGGCTTTAGCCATAAAGCAGGCAGCAGATATGCCTGCAAATCCGCTCCCGATTATTACAATTTTTTTTATTGGCACATTGTAAATATCAGAAACGTTCTATTTGTGTTTTCAATAATTTTCTTGCAAAGTGAATGCGGCTTTTAATTGTGCCAAGTGGCTCGCTAAGTATTTCTGCTATTTCATTATACTTATATCCATCACAATACAAAAGAAAAGGATGTTTAAAAATATCAGGAAGACTGGCAACAAGGCGTTGTATTTCTTTTATGTTTATAAATGAAATTGCTGAATTAAAAGTTACAGCTTTTGTCGAGTTGATAAAAAATTCATTAGATGTTGTATCAAACAAAACCCGCTGTTTATTTTTTCTGCGGTAATCATTTATAAAAATGTTACGCATTATTGTATACAACCAAGCCTTTATATTAGTGCCAATATTGTATTTGTCTTTATTATCAAATGCCCTGAAAAGCGTTTCCTGGTATAGATCTTTGGCATCTTCATGGTTATGCGTTAATGTAAAAGCGAAAGGCATTAAAAATTCAGCATTGGTTAAAAGCGATTGATTAAAATTAGCAACGGCCATTTTGTTTAATTTTTCATTAGTCAAAGTTAAACAAAAAGTAATCCAAAAAATTATAACCACTAAATTTTTATGAATGAATTAAATTTTATTAAAAGATTACACGCTTACATTAAAATCTCTCAGCGCATCATTTAAACTTGTTTTAAGATCAGTACTTGGTTTGCGTTTGCCGATTATTAAAGCGCAGCTTACACCAAAAGAACCTGCAGGAAAATCTTTATTATAAGTGCCTGGAATTACAACACTGCCCGAAGGCACCCGGCCTTTGTATTCAATAGGAGAGGATCTGCTTACATCAATAATTTTTGTGGATTGTGTAAGCACAACATTAGCGCCAAGCACCGCCTCTTTTTCAACAATTACACCTTCAACCACAATACTTCTGCTGCCAATAAAACAACCATCTTCAATTATAACAGGGCTTGCCTGTAATGGCTCAAGCACACCACCAATACCCACACCACCGCTTAAATGCACATGCTTACCTATTTGTGCGCAACTGCCAACAGTTGCCCAGGTATCTACCATTGTTCCTTCGTCAACATAGGCACCGATATTTATAAAACTTGGTAATTGAATTACATTTTTTGCGATGTATGCTCCATAACGTGCAACAGCACCGGGAATAGTTCTTACACCAAGGGTTTTGAAATCTTTTTTTAATGGGATTTTATCATAGAATTCAAAGGGCGGCATTTCTATAATTTCCATAGGTTGTATCGCAAAATATAAAAGTATGGCTTGTTTTATCCATTCATTTACCTGCCAGCCGTTTTCATTTAGCGAAGCTGTGCGTAATCTGCCTTTATCCACTTCTTCAATTACATTTTTTATCGCTGATATATACTTTTCTTCTTTTAAAAGTTCACGGTTATTCCATGCTTCAATTATAAGCTGTTGCAAATCCATAAGAATATTTTTGCGAAGATAAAACGTTGAAGTTCTCAAAGACCTTCAACCTTTAAATACCTTTGCCGCAACCATGCATAAATTTCTTATTATTCAAACAGCTTTTATTGGTGATGTTGTATTGGCTACTGTTTTAATTGAAAAACTACATGCAGATTTTCCCGGTGCTAAAATAGATTTTTTGCTGCGTAAAGGCAATGAAGGTTTATTATTGAATCATCCTTATTTGAATGAAGTTTTTATTTGGAATAAGAAACATGATAAAACAAAAAATCTTTTTAAGCTTATTAATATCATCCGTAAAAAAAATTATAATAAGGTTATAAATGTGCAACGTTTTTTTTCAACAGGATTGATAACGGCATTATCTAATGCCCGGGAAAAAATTGGGTTTGATAAAAACCCTTTAAGTTTTTTGTTTGATGTGAAAGTGAAACATGTAATCGGTACAAAAGAAAATCCTGTGCACGAAATAGAACGCAATCTTTCTTTGGTAAAACATTTTACAACAGATATACCTGCAACAATAAAATTGTATCCATCAAAGGAAGATTATGAGAAGGCAAAGTCAGCAGTTAACGGTCAACAGTCAGCGGTCAACTACATCTGCATTGCACCATCTTCCGTTTGGTTTACCAAGCAATTTCCAAAAGAAAAATGGATAGAGTTCTTAAAAGAAATTCCTTCAACAATCAATATTTTTTTTCTTGGTGCCACTTCAGATAAAATTTTATGTGATGAGATCATCAGCAAGTTGCGTGATAATCATACAAAAAATTTATGCGGAAAATTAAGTTTTTTACAATCGGCTGCATTGATGAAGAACGCAATGATGAATTATACAAATGATTCTGCTCCAATGCATATTGCTTCCGCTATGAATGCGCCGGTTACGGCAGTTTTTTGTTCAACGGTTACATGGTTTGGCTACGGACCTTTAAGCGATGAAAGTTTTGTTGTGGAAAGAACAGCGCCTTTATATTGCAGGCCCTGCACTTCGCATGGCAAAAAAGAATGCCCTGAAAAACACTTTAAATGTGCACTTGAAATAAACAAAGATCAATTGCTGGCAACACTTAATTATGAATGAAGATTTATTTATTAATGATGCAGAAAAAGCTGTGAAAGTTTTACAGGAGGGGGGAATTATTTTATATCCTACAGATACAATCTGGGGTATTGGCTGCGATGCAACAAATGCTGAAGCAATAGAAAAGATCATTGCTTTAAAGCAAAGGCCGCAACATAAAAGTTTTGTTGTTTTAGTTGCTTCTGAAAAAGATATTTTGCAATATACAGCTTCACCTGATCTTGCTGTTTTTGATTATTTGCAAACTGTAAAAAAACCAACTACGGTTATTTATGAACATGCTTTGGGACTTGCAGAAAATGTTTGTGGCAATGATGGATCAATTGCGATTCGTATTTGTAATGATGAATTTTGCCGGTATATACTTAAACGTTTCCGCAAACCAATTGTAAGCACTTCAGCTAATATAAGCGGCGAACCTTCACCTGCAAACTTCTCCGCAATTTCAAACCTTATTAAACAAGGTGTGGATTATATTGTGCAATACAAACAGCAGAACAACAATATAAACGCTCCTTCCTCAATTATCCGCTGGCATAAAGGGAAACCGGAAATCCTTCGTTCTTAGATGTTTAGAATTATTTTTTTTAGTGCATTGATTTTGCACAGTTTTTGAAAAATTTGGTTTATCAGTAATCAAATTGTTTTGTTATGACAAGAATGAATAAAACAACATCTAAAAAATTTCCTTTTTCAAATGATATAAATAAAATGAAAAACAGTGAGATGTTGTTAAAAGATAAAATTGCTTTGAAAAAAGCTATTATTCATCACCTGGTTCATCCTGATTATATTTTATTTGATTGGGAATTTTTTAGCAACCAGCTTGAGTTTGAATAAAGCGCTCCTTTTTTCACCCCCTATCTTTGCTGCGTATGCAAATAAAATGCACCGGCAAAGAATTATTTGTTTTTAATAAAATAGCAAATGCGGCTGAATCACTTTCAACACCTTGTTATCTTATTGGTGGTTTTGTTCGTGATAAATTACTTAACCGTAATACAAAAGATGCAGATATAGTTTGTATTGGTGATGGAATACAGCTTGCACACGCTGTTGCCGATTTATTTAATCCAAAACCTGCAGTGGCTTATTTTAAAAATTTCGGAACTGCGCAAATAAAAATCCCCGATCTTGATATTGAATTTGTTGGTGCGAGAAAAGAAAGTTACGTTCAACATTCACGGAAACCTGCTGTTGAAACCGGAACACTGGAAGAAGATCTGAATCGCCGGGATTTTACAATCAATGCGCTTGCCGTAAGTTTAAATAAACATGACTTTGGACAACTGCTTGATCCATTCAACGGTGTACAAAACCTGCAGGAAAAAATAATTAAAACACCGCTTGAGTCTGCACAAACTTTTAGTGATGATCCTTTGCGCATGATGCGTGCAATTCGTTTTGCTACGCAGCTTGGCTTTACTATTGAAGCAAATACATTTAATGCAATTAAAGAAAATGCGGAGCGTATAAAAATTGTTTCGCAGGAAAGAATAACAGATGAACTGAATAAGTTAATGTTGGCAGAAAAACCTTCTGTTGGCTGGTATTTGTTGCGCGACAGCAATTTGCTTCAATTAATATTTCCTAAATTACTTGAGTTGCAGGGCGCTGAATATATTGATGGTATTGGGCACAAAGATAATTTCTCCCATACACTGCAGGTGCTTGATAATATTGCGTTACATACAAATGATATATGGCTTCGCTGGGTTGCCTTGCTGCATGATATTGCCAAGCCTGCCACCAAACGTTTTAGTAAAGAAGAAGGCTGGACGTTTCACGGGCATGAAGCTTTAGGCGCCAAATGGATTCCCAAAATTTTTGCACAGCTTAAATTGCCAATGAATGAAAAAATGCGTTTGGTTCAAAAGCTGGTTGCATTACATCTGCGGCCCATAAGTTTAACCAAAGAAAACATAACAGATAGTGCTGTGCGCCGGTTGTTGTTTGATGCAGGCGAAGATATTGATGCATTGATGATGCTGTGCGAAGCAGATATAACCAGCAAGAATAAAATAAAAGTAAAACGTTACCTGAATAATTTTGAAATTGTGCGTAAACGTTTGGTGGAAGTGGAAGAGAAGGATAAGATGCGCAACTGGCAACCGCCGATAACAGGTGAAATTATTATGGAAACATTTGGGTTATCGCCGGGAAAACAAATTGGCGTAATAAAAGATGCTATACGTGAAGCGATCTTAGATGGGGATATTCCTAATCAATATGAAGAGGCTTACAGGCTGATGGTTGAAAAGGGCAATGAATTTGGTTTGAAGCCAGTAAAAAAAAAGGATACCTGACTGTTATTTAATTTCAATTATTAGTGTAAGATAAATTGAATACAGATTTTTTATGTATGTTGCCATTGCTTAATAAACTATTATTAAAATTGCACTACGTATTTGTTTTAAGCTTGTAAGAAATAATGTATAATTTTTGTTTAGGATTAAAGCTGAATAGCATTAATATAGTACAAGGGAGTGACACAACCGTGTTCAATTCCTGATCAAAAGCTGGTAACATAAAATATTTTTACCTTATGGCAGTTTTAAAATTCAGAACATATTACGAAGAAGATGATGCCGTTTACCGGGATGTTGTAATTAAGCATTCTCAAACTTTTTTTGATTTGCATAATGCCATTCTTAAGGCTTATGAATTTGATAATAAGCACCAGGGAACTTTTTTCAGGAGTAACGATAACTGGCAGCGCGGCAAAGAAATTACCCTGGAAAAATATGAGAAGGAGTACATGGCAGAACCGCTGTTAATGGCAAACACAACAATTGGAAGCGAGATTCGCGACACAAACCAAAAGTTTGTTTACTTGTATGATTTTGTAAAGAACTGGACGTTTCATGTAGAACTAATAAATGTAACAAAAGAAGAAAGCAATAAGATAATTTATCCTGCTACCACAAGAGTTGAAGGTATTGGCCCGCAGCAATACGGAACACGCAGTTTATTGGGTAAAAAATTTGTTGACATTGAAGAGAAATATGACCTGCCTCAAAAAACTGAAGGATTTAGTGAAGAGGGTGAAGCGGTAGAGGACACAGAAACGGAAAATGCAAGCGATGAAATTATAGGTGATGAAACAGTGAATGAAGAAGATATTTAGTAATTTATTGCTTAAACTTATTATATAATAGCAGGGTATTTACGCCTGCTTTTTTATTATGTTTGGTTAGTTTTTTATTGTTGCTCATCATCATCTTTATCGGGTGTTTCTTCCAATTTATCAGTATCTTTTTCCCGGCGCAAATTAACCTGGGGATTTTCCTGTGTGCCTGAAACGGTGAAAGGAATTCCTAAAATGCCGAATGGTGGCAGACCTACACGGCCGCTAAGATTAAGACTGCCATCAAAGCTTATCTGGCCTTCAAACCGCGGACGAAAACCAAACACTTTCATCTTTGTTTTTTCAAGCGTAATTATATTATTAGCAATAGTAGTTTTAATATTTACCGCTTTTAAATCGGGATTGCTGAGGCTGTCTTTATTGGTTGCTTTGCTTACCGCGTTCATTAATTTAAACCCATTGATCTTTACATTTTTTATTGAAAGCACACCACCGCCTTTAAGCGAAGGATAAACAGGCTGCATGTTTTCATCAAGTTTGCCGCTGAGTTGATAGTCAAGCGATACAATACCTTCAGCTTTTGAGGCAGAACTGGCCAGATCATGAAATATTTTTATCTCGTTGTAAGCACGCTTTATGTCAAACTCTTTTGCATTGATGTGATAATCAAAAAATGCTTTATGCGGTGAGAGGCTATAATACGTTGCATCCATCACAACCGGTGCATCTATCAAACTAAAACCTGTTTGTTTAAGTTTGATCTTGCCGCTGTCAATAATTACATTGCCTTTAAAATCTTTGAGCAACAAACTATCATACTCAACTATTTTTGCGGCGGCATTTAAACTAAGATTTAAATTAGATGGAATGAGCACAATGCCAGTTCCTGCACTGTCAGTAACTTTTGTTGATGTTGAAGTATCGCCGGCAAAAGCTGCAAATTCATCCGCATAAAAATGATCTGTTGTAAAATTAAAACTGCCTGTTAGTATTGAATTGTCTTCAAGTGCATAATTGATAACATTCGAAAGATAACCATTCAATATAATATCTGTTTTGCCATAGTTTGCTTTGAATGCATCAAAATACATTTTATCATTTTGAAAATGGAATAAGCCTGTTTTAATAATAAACGGCTTTGGAAAATAATCCGAATGAAGAGTAATATCCTTTAATTCTGCTGTACCTGAATTATGCAAACGATTATATCTTCCGGCAGTAGCGTCGCTTTGCAATCCTTGCAGAACAAGATTTGTTTTGATTAGCCCTTTTACGTTCAAACCTTTTTGAGAAAATACCTGGTAAATTTTTCCAACATCAATGGTGCCTTTCGAAGCAATATCATATTTAAGATCATCAAAATTTTTCAAGCTCGCTTTTAATGTGAATGGCTGGCCTTCAAATTCAAATGCAACAGGCTTTAATTCAAACCTGGTATCTTTTAATGTGCCATTATTATTCAATATAGAAGCATCAACAGAAATATTTTTTACGGGATGGGGATAATATTTTGTTTGTATAAAACCATTTTGCAAACTGATATTAGCTTTTGTAACTGGAAACTGTTTTTTATCGGGAAGATAATTTCCTTTTGAAACTACATCAACATTTAAATTACCTGCAACCTGCAAGCTATCTAGGGGATAATATTTTTTAATATTTTCAAGATGAATGAGCGATTTTAAATCTGCATCAATAGTGAAATCTCTGAAGTTTGTGATTTTAAAAAAGCCTTTAATGTAATCACTCAGCATGTTTGCATTTAAATTTTCTACATCAATTTTTGTATGCCGGTAATCATTGTCTGCGCACGATGCATTGCAATTGAAACTGATATTAGAAACAGCCTGGGGCAATGATGCATATTTAAAATATCCATTGCTTAATGATGATTGAAAATTAAAAGCAGGTATACTTGAAATAATGGTATCTGTTTTTTTATGAATGATCCCTTTTTCTACAACAGCAGTTTGATAATTACCATCTGCAGTAACATGAAGTGTATAATAACCTTTCACATCAAACGGTTGAATACCGAAAGCCTTATCCCATTTTTCAAGATCCATTTCTGAATTGATCTTTGCATGCACTGTTGGTTTATTCAGGTTGTTTAGTTTTATAATAGCGCTGAAATAATCTTTATCAATATTGAAAAATATAGAATCAATATTTACATACAAACTGTCAGTGTTAAGTGAAGGAAGTTTTGTATCGAAATTCAAAAAAAGATTTTTTACAGGTGAAGGCACATTTTGATTATTAATATAACCATTGCGTACCTGCATATTAAAACCAAGATCAGGCATTTTATTTTTATCAGCAATGTATTTGCCTTTCAGGTAGGCATTCATTTGCACTTTGCCATCTGCTTTTGTTTTATTAAGCCAGCCTGTATATTCAGGCGGAAGCGCAGAAAAAACATCATGCAGATCGCCTTTGTTTGATACGATCTCAAAGTCCATGTTGTAGCCGATTGCTAAAAACTCAAACCTGCCTATAAAGTCAACCGGCAATGAATTTATCAGCAGTTTATTTTTTACAAACTGAAATGCAAGAGAATTGGTATTAATTTTTGTAACCAGGTCTGCCTTTAATTTTTTTGAATTTATATAACTGGAAGAATCATAAGAAAGATTAAAGCGCTCCACATCAATATGAGAGGTCAGGTCAAAAATAGCTTTACTTAAATCTCCTTTTCCAACATAGTTCATGTTTTGTGCAGTTATAAGAATTGGTATGGAAAGATCATTATAGATTAGATCACTGTTTTCTACCTGTATCTTTTCTATTTTTAACGAAGTGCCGGAGCTGTCAGCGCCTGAAGTTGCAGTGGTTGTATCTGCTTTATAAACATTATAATTGGCGTTGCCGTTTTTATCAGTTTTGATATTTATAAAGCTTTTTGTAAGAAAGATTTCATTAATCCTTATCCTGCTTGAAAATATTGTGGAAAGATCAATACCCAATGCTACTTCATCAGCTTTAAGTAAAGTATCAGTTGGATAAGGCTTTGAACCCATCAGCGATACATCATGCAAGGTTAATGTTAATGAAGGAAAATGATTGAAGAATGACAATCGTGCCCTGGAAAAATTGAGCTGGGTTATGATAACATCGTTTACCCAGAGTTTTATTTTGCCTGCAACAAAATCAGGAAATAATATTGGCATTAAAAACATCAATAGCAAAATGCAGCCTATTGAAATGCCGGTGACTTTCAGAATTTTTAAGATTAGCGTTTTCGCCGAAATTTTCATCGGAGTAATGGTTAACAACACTACTAATTTATGTAACTAAATTGTATTGGTAATTTATATTTTAAATAGCGTCAAACTTAACGGCATTAAAAAAGCAGGCTTGAAACCTGCTTTTAATTTTGTATGAATTTATTAAACTTATGATTGTATCTCTTTGTGATATTCCTTATCGTAAGCTCTTATTATAGCTTTTACCAGACGATGGCGCACCACATCTTCTTCATCTAATTCTATCTGTGCAATGCCGGGAATATTTTTTAATATGCGCATGGCTTTATCCAGGCCGCTGCGCTGATTTTTAGGAAGGTCAATTTGTGTGGGATCACCTGTAATAATAGCTTTTGCATTGGCGCCAATACGTGTTAAAAACATTTTTAACTGCAGGTCATTTGAGTTTTGTGCCTCATCCAGAATTATAAATGCATGATCTAATGTACGGCCGCGCATATAAGCAAGCGGAGCAATTTCAATAGTGCGTGTAGTCATATAATAACCAAGTTTATCAGCGGGTATCATATCATCCAGTGCATCATACAAAGGGCGTAAATACGGATCAATTTTTTCTTTAAGATCACCAGGCAAAAAACCAAGGCTTTCTCCCGCTTCTACTGCAGGACGCGTTAAAATAATTTTTTTAACCAGCTTATTTTTTAAAGCTCTTACTGCAAGAGCAACTGCAGTATAGGTTTTACCGGTTCCCGCAGGGCCAACTGCAAATACAATGTCGTTTGTATCTGCTGCCTGAACCATTCTTTTTTGATTAACAGTTCTTGCACGAACAGTTTTGCCGTTTGGTCCAAATACAAGTACATCATTCGGATTCTTTTCAACAAAATTGTCAATAGTTTCAGCATCGTCGCCGCCAAGAATCTGCTCAAAATAATTTTCGCTCATTACGCCGTTACGTTCCATGTATTGTATAACGAGATCAATCTTTTCTTTAGCTGATTCAACTTGTTCCGGTGCGCCACTCAATTTTAACTGCGTTCCTCTTGAAAGTATTTTGAGCAATGGAAATTTTTTTCGCAATATGTCAAGCTTCTTGTTGTTAACGCCGAAAAATTCTATTGGATTTAAAGTGTCGAGGTTAATAATTGTTTCTGTCAAAGGTTTCTTATTTTTTGTGATTGAATGTGAATTTGGATATTTACCTGCTAACGTGTTTCAAATATATTTATTGAAAAGAATGATTAGCTGTTTTGTTTTTCACACTGTGTTAATTCTTCTGTATAAAGATAACATGAAAAATGAAAACATTATCTTAAATAGGCGCGCTGCATAAAACTTAATATATATTTAAAGCTTGCAATGTGCAGCAAAGTTTATTTCAAATTGGTTTAAAATAACTGCCGATTTTTCTTCATCCATTGTTTTATTATCTTCACAGTAAAATCCAATGCATGAAAAGTTTCCCGGTTATACTTTGTTTAATAATTTTTATAAGTTGTAAAAAACAAGAAGTAGATACTTATGTTGCTTCAATCTCATCAGTAAATAATTCAACTGAATCAACTACCATTCAATTCAGCGGTTATACGTGGAATGTAAAAAACGGAAACCACCTTGGCCCGGGGCCTAACCATTGGCGCAGCAATAATGTTTGGGTAGATGCTAACGGATATCTTCATTTAAAAATTACTAAAGATTCTGCAATCGGCAAATGGTATTGTGCTGAAGTTTCAACACAGCAAACTTTTGGCTTTGGCAAATGGCAGTTTTGGGTGGAAGGACGAATTGATAAGTTGGATAAAAATGTTGTACTTGGTTTATTTAATTATTCAGGTAATGATGGTTTTGATGAAATGGATATTGAATGGGCAAGGTGGGGAGATAAACATTATCCAAACTGTAATTATACTGTTTGGCCTGCTGAAAAAGGTCATAAAAACTTTTCTTATGTAAAAGAAGTTTCATTAACCGGGAAAAATACAACGCAGCGTTTTACAAGAACAGATTCAAGTGTTTTCTTTCAAAGTTTACAGGGATTTACTGATGGCAATAATAATTTGCTAGCTTCTGCAACATGCACGGATCCTCCAAATTCTGTAAGCACTTTAGCCATGCCCGCTTATATAAATTTATGGCTGATGAGTGGATTACCACCTGCCAATGGTAAAGAAGTTGAAATTATTATTCATAAGTTTAGCTATACGCCTCAATAACCATATTTGTCTTTCCACCTGCTTTTTAAAAATTTACGGAGCTCTTCTTCTCTTGTATTATTTCCTGGTTCAAAAAATTTCATGCCTTCAATTTCTTTTGGTAAATATTCCTGTTCTTCAAAGTTACCTTCATAAGAGTGGCTATACTTATAACCTTTGCCATAATCAAGATCTTTCATTAATCGTGTTGGCGCATTGCGAATATGCAAAGGCACAGAAAGATCTCCGTATTGTTTTACCGCTGATGAAGCAGCACCAATGGCTGTTGTAGCAGCATTACTTTTTGGTGATGAAGCTAAATAAATTGCACATTGAGATAAAATCAATTGAGATTCAGGCCAGCCAATTTTATTCACTGCATCAAATGTGGCATTCGCTAATAATAACGCATTTGGATTTGCATTGCCAATATCTTCACTGGCCAATATCAACATTCTTCTTGCAATAAATTTTACATCTTCGCCACCTTCAATCATTCTTGCCAGCCAATATACCGCCGCATTCGGATCGCTGCCACGTAAACTTTTTATAAAGGCTGAAATAATATCGTAATGCTGTTCACCTTGTTTATCATACAGTGCAATTCTTTTTTGTGCCACATTCATCACTAACTCATCTGTAATAACTATTTCTTTTTTGTTAGAAGAAGTTACTACCAATTCAAACAGATTTAATAATTTTCTGGCATCGCCGCCACTGATATTTATTAATGCTGATATTTCCTTCAATTCAATTTTATATTGCTTTATCACTTCATCTTTTTGCATGGCATTTTGTAAAAGATAAATGAGATCGCTTTCATCTAAAGTTTTTAATACATACACCTGGCAACGACTTAATAAAGCTGAGATCACTTCGAAAGATGGATTCTCTGTTGTAGCGCCGATCAATGTTATGATACCTTTTTCAACAGCGCCCAGCAATGCATCCTGCTGGCCTTTGTTGAAGCGATGTATTTCATCAATAAATAAAATAGCTTTTGTTTCCTGCTTCGCTTTTTCAATTACTTCACGCACATCTTTTACGCCGCTGCTAATAGCACTTAGCTGATAAAAAGGAGCATTCAATGTATGCGCAATAATATTTGCAATAGTTGTTTTGCCACTTCCCGGCGGTCCCCAAAATATCATCGAAGGAATAGCTTCATTCTCTATTGCTGTACGTAAAATGCTGCCCTTGCCAACCAAATGTTGTTGTCCTGCCAATTCTTCCAACTTCGTTGGACGCATTCTTTCAGATAAAGGAGCCATAATAAATTAAGATTTATGAAGTACGAAGTACGAACTTCAATGCTATAAAATGATTGATGATTTTAAATTTTATAAAATTTGAACGACTAAAGATATTAAGGCTGTTTAATCACTGATTCGGGATTTATGCAATAAAGCTTCTATCAATACAATATTTTCTTCTGCTGAAAAAGCAATTACCCAATCATTAAAATAAATGCAGCGAAGATTAAGCTGAGCGAAAGCAGCATTATTGCAAAGTTTAATTTGCAGAGGAGCTTGTAATTTCTTTTTTAAAAATAATTCGAACCGATGCAACCATCTTAGACCGGCACCTTGTGTATTTGATGATTCTATATAATTAATAAGTTGTATTAAAGAGCTGAACGCATCTGTTGTATAATTAATCTGCCTTATATCCATTGCTGATTATTTCATGCGCTTTCTTCATTGAAATAATTCCGCTTTTGCGACCATTTTCTATTAATGAAGTTATTTGTTCAGATGTAAGCGGCCTGCCAGGAAGCGTGTAATTATTTTCAACCTCATCTACCAATGATAACTTAATATGATTCGCCTTAGCAAACGCAAGTAATTTATTTACATTTTCATGCTGTGTATCTTCCAATTGTAATAACATAAAGTAAAGTTATGAAATAAGAAATTATAGTAAAGAGAGAAAGCAATTAATCAAACCTCATCTTCCCGCCAAACAATCCACCCAAACCTATACGTACTGCCATTTGGCCATTATTGCCATTAAGATATGAACCAACCACATCTACACGAAACAGTTTAAAAATATTTTCAAAACCGGCAAACACTTCAAAATAATTATTATCCTGGTCTACATAAAATGCATTGGTGCCTGCGACAAGGTTCCATTTAAGTTTTTTTAACAACGGAATTTTATTGGTAAGCAAACCATTAAAATGATGTTCAGCATGCAACGTTGCATAAAAAGATGCGGTAGTGCTATTGGCATAATAAGGAGCAACCTGGAAACTGTTGAGATACTTGCTTGCAAATATGATCTGGTTGCCATTGAAATGGCGATAATCCTGGATGAACACAGAGCGATCATTTAAAAAACCACCAACATCAATTCGATAACTTAAAGCACCTGCAAGCTTAAAATTCATATCATCAGCAATTGAAAAATTCCATTTATCAAAATCAACATCACTGCCTAAAATATTATATATTCCTTTTTCATACGCCAGTGTAAATGTTGGATACTTCGAACCAAGCGGCACACGAAAATCCGGGAACTGCGCAAACTTTTGTCCGGGTTGATATTCCAAAGATAGTTTTGCAATTACTGCCTGGTGCCTTGTAAATTGGCTGTCAATTTTTTCATAAGGATAATTAGGCGTAAACTTTTGTTCATCATATTTAATGATCGCGAAATCAGTTGTATTCTCCAATGGTATGCGGTCTTCATATAAAAGCTGTGCGGCATATTTTAATCCTGTTTGTGACTCACCGTTATAATTTAATTGCGCAAAATAGTTTTCATAGATCTTCATGTAATTATGATTAAAGAAGAGCGTATAAATGCTGTTGAACAGCGGCGATATGGGCTCATCTTTATTGAACTGGCTTATATGTTTTCCACCACTCAGCGAAAAATTATTTACGCGAAATGAACTTGCATCATCGCTTATATTATTCTCCATTCCGGGCCAGTCAGATCGGTTATGATAACTAAGCGTACCCCATGCATTCAAATGCCCGTTGCTGAAACCATAGCGTACATGCGGCGTAAAACTTAGCTCTCTTTTTTGCGTTAAAAAACCATGAGTGAAAGTAGCTTCGGCATTTAACGCCAGCCCTTCAACAGTATTATATTGAACTAGCTTTAATAAAGGCTGCCATTGCACGCTATGATAATTTGCGGGATTATAATTTGATCGAGTAAACCCATTCCATAAAATATTCATTACACTTATCTTTCCCTGCATGTGGCGCAAAGAATCCATGAAATGTTTGGTATAAGATGAATCATGCTGATAATGGTAAATGCTGTCTTTAACTTTATAATCTTTTATTTCTTCAACTTCAAGCGGCACAGGCCTTATCGAATCCCAATAAGCAATCGTTTTTTTATTTACGGCTGTATCAAACTTAACTATGATGTTGTTGAAATATTTCTTTTTAAAAGTTGGAGTAACATTATAGTTATTAAATACATTCAGGAAATTACCAACGGCATCAATACCAAATTTTTTAAAAGTGAAGTATATAACCTGGTCTTTAGTACGCCAGATATTTTTTGTAACAGGAGAATGAATTTGCCTGATCTCAAGTGTATCCAGAATTTCAAGTTGTGATTCTTTTGTAAGTACAAGGTCAAGACTGTGTATGCGCCAGTCGCCTTCTGTTATTTCGATCGTTCCTGAAAATAATGGTTCATATTTTCTGCGTGGTATAACCTGTATTCTGTTTATTTCGCGACCATCTTCAAAATAAGAACCGAGGAAATGATATTTATAAAAATTTAAAGCGCCGTCAGCGATAGGACATACATAACCACGTGGCGCCATTTGCCCACCTAAAACCTGTATATTATTGCTGTAAAAATCTATGAACGTTGGGAAGTTGAATCCATAACCACTTGTTCCGCTTTCTCTTCCTGAAATAACTTCGAGCTTGATCTTATCCGGTTTTTTGTAAGCTATTTTGGTAAGTGATTCAGACAAATAAATAATGCCCTTGCCTGTTGAATCAACACCCATTTGTTTCCAGTCAGCACTGTCAATTTTTTGACCGAAAATTTTGCGCGGTAATGCTCTTGTTTTGATGAATGTTTTAATATAAGCCTCACATGTAAACGAATCAAGCGCTATGCGATATTCTTCTCTTTTCTTAATTGCATGGCGAATGATTGCATAAGCAGGATCTTCCCTGTTTGATGAAACAACAACATCTTTTAATTGCAGTTGTTGCGGCTGTAATTTAAAATCAAGATGTACATCATCATTTCCAATATGCACCTTCTGTTCCTGTTTTGCGTAACCTACATATCGAACAACGATAGTATAATCACCCGCATTTAAGTCAAGTAAATAACGCCCTTCCTGGTTTGCAGTAGTACCTCTTCCATTTTCTTTTACAAGAATGGATGCGTATGCCAATGGCTTACCTTTATCATCAGCAATAATGCCTGTTAACTTTCCTGCAAAAACAGTGATCGTAAAAAACAAAGAAGATGTAAGTAGTAAAATTTTATACATAGGCTTAACGAAACTATCAATTCACAACATTTATAAACACCACGCATTTAACATTAACATATAATTCTGCGAATAATTGATGTATAGTGAAATTACCATTCATCTAATTTCATATTTCGGTTTTTGCGTTGCTTAGCTTTATTTTGAAAAAATTTTTTCTCGTGAATATTCTTGAACTGAATAACATCACCAAACATTACAAAACGGTAACTGCTTTAAACAATGTTTCTTTTACTGTGCCGGAAGGCAGCGTGTTTGGAATTCTTGGCCCTAACGGAAGCGGCAAAACAACTTTGCTTGGAATTATACTCGACATTTTAAAACCATCTGCAGGCAGTTTTACATTAATGGGTAAACCTGCAAATGCGGAAGTAAGAAAGCAAATTGGAACATTGCTTGAAACTCCAAATTTTTATCATTATCTATCGGGAGAAAAAAACCTGCGTATTGCGGCACAGATAAAGGGAAAAGGGTTTAATGAAATAGATAATGTGTTGCAGAAAGTGAATCTTTACCAGCGTAAGCAAAGTAAATTCAATACTTATTCTTTAGGTATGAAACAAAGACTTGCGATTGCATCTTGTTTGCTCGGCGATCCGCAGATTTTGATTTTTGATGAACCAACAAATGGTCTTGATCCAAACGGTATTGCGGAGATAAGAGAATTGATACTGAAGCTTGCTGCAGAAGGTAAAACAATAATTATGGCAAGTCATTTACTGGATGAAGTTGAAAAAGTTTGTACGCATGTTGCCATTATAAAGAACGGGGATCTCTTAACCGCAGGCAGCGTTAAAGAAGTTTTGGTTACGGATGAAATTATAGAAGTTGCTTCAGATAATTTAGTTGCGCTTGAAAATGTATTGAATAAAATGGGTGGCTTTACATCGCTGAAAAAACAAAACAGTATGCTGCAATTATTTTTCTCAAACGGAAATGCAAATGCGGCTGCTATTAATCAATATTGTTTTCAAAATAATATTGCATTAAATCATCTGCAGTCAAAGAAAAAAAGTTTGGAAACTAAATTCCTTGAACTAACAAATAAACAATAAGATGCTAAGCTTATTAAAACTCGAATGGCTTAAAGTAAAAAACTATCGTGCTTTCTGGATATTTCTTGCACTGTATATTATCGCTTTATTCAGTATAAATTATATCGCTTTCCAGTTCCAGGGAGAAATAAAAAAGAACAATGTTCCTGTGAATATTTTTCCTTATGATTTCCCGGCAGTTTATCAAACCATTGCATGGGTAAGCAGTTGGCTGTTATATTTTCCGGGCATGTTGATGATTCTCGTTATTACAAACGAATACAATTATAAAACACATCGCCAGAATATTATTGATGGTTTAACAAGACAACAATTTGTTGCAGCGAAAATTTTATTCGGTGTTCTCATTGCCTTGATTACAACGCTCAGTTGCTTTTTGATCGCTTTATATTTTGGAAATGATTTTAGCGGCACTGTTTCATTCGATGGCATTCAATATATTGGTTATGGTTTTATTCAATCACTTTGCTACCTGTTTTTTGCTATGATTCTTGCGTTGCTTATGCGCCGCAGCGGTTTGGCAATGGCAGTATTTTTTTTATATGGATTGGTGTTTGAGCAGTTGATCGGCGGTGTGATTGATAGTAAAATTTTAAATAACAGAATAACCACGCGTTTTTATTTTCCGCTTGAAGCAAGTGATGTATTAATCCCCATAACTTTTGGAAAGGACGTTATTTACAAAGATGCGCCATCGCAAACTGTTTTATTAATTGTTTGTCTTGTTTATATAAGCCTGTTTGCTTTTCTTTCATTCAGAAAATTTCAAACAGACGATTTATAGCCTTGCACATTTTTAAAAAAGTATTTTCCATATCTTTTTCTTAAATAAATATTTATGTCAACAACAAAAGAATCTTTTAAAATAAATGGTGAAAGCCTGCTTAAAAAAGTAAAAGAACTTATTGAGGAAGGCAACATAAGAAAAATTACCATTCATGATAAAACCGGTAAAGAGCTCATGAGTTTTCCATTAACTATTGGGGTAGTTGGCGCAGTGCTTGCCCCGGTACTGGCTGCAATAGGTGCAGTTGCTGCATTGGTTGGCGAATGCACTATTACAGTAGAAAGAGATGAACGTGAAAATAATAAGCCGGTATAAAGCACAGGTGACTTATTACTTCTTTTCGTCCTTCCATTCATACCATTCTTCCATTTGTTTTATTAATGCATCCATTTGTGCAGGCAGGTTAGATGCATCAAACTCTTCGTCATAATATATATCACCTGCGGCATCTTCTGAAACATCACTAACATTCATGTGAAAGGGGCCGGCACAGGCAAGTGAATAACTTGCATCATCACTATCGCCGTAAGTAACTTTATAAAAATAAAACCGCGATTGCCTGCCTTTAAAATTAATAATCTTCTGTGTAAGATAAGTGAGTTTATCAGGGTCTTCATCATCAGAAGCTGCGGTATACACATGGCTTTTTGCAAAATATTTTTGAGTAAGATATTGCGCCGGGAATAGATTTTCTTTTTTATACGCTTTTAAACTATCATACAGTTCTATGCGGGTAGAATTGTCTGCAGTAAGCGCTTTTATTGCCAAAGGATTTACCGGCTGCTTATTCTGCAACAACATTCCTACTGCTTCCATTTGAATATAGATATCTTTCAAAAGGCTCCATTTTTGAAGCATAGCATTAGTTTCAGCAGTATTCATTTTGCCGAGCAAATCTATAAGCGGGTAATTTAGTTCATCATAGCTGTCAGCATCATTTTTTGCAACTGTATATTTCTTTTGTGCAATTTGCAAAACATCCTGTTGGTAAGGCTGCAATAAAGTTTTATCAGCATAGTCTCTGTTTAATAATTTGTTCGATAATTTAATAATAACAGGCGCCATTATTGTGTCTTTCATCAAAGGCAACAGTTCAGGAAAAATAGCAGCGGTTAATTGAAGCGTATCAGATAAGCTATTAATAAGATCATAACCCGGAGTAATACGCGGCGGCTGTTTTAATAAGATATTTTTAATATCATTGAAATTTTCCTGCGTAGGAAAAGAAGCCATTACGGCAAGCAAAATATTTTTGGTATCATCATCTGCTTTGGCATAATTATTTTTAGCAAAATTGTAAGAAGATGTATCGTTCAGATCAATAATAATTTTTTTCAGATCATTTTTTGTTTCATCATAATCATCTTCATCTTTCGGATAATTTTTTAATAAGGCATCATGCAGGAAAGGCAGTTCGCTTTTTGTAAAAGGAGCTTTGCTTAAATATTCCGTTGCCTGACTGCGCACAGCAGAATCGTCTGAAGAAATATCTTTTAATAAGATAGCTGCCTTTGAAACAAATATGTTTACAGTTGGTTGAAGATTATTAAAACGGAACTCTTCAAAAAATTTATTATTGTTGGCGTTGTTTATTTCCGCCGCAGCCTGTATAGTGATAAGGGAATAAATTTTACCTCCGTTCAACAACATTCTTTTGCGCTTTATATTTCCTGAACCGCTTTCCTGTATCTCTATTTCATAACCTTTGGCTTCGCCATTACTAATAGCTTTCTTTAATAATAAACTATCATCATATTCTGTACTTTTTTCAATCAGATCGCTCCATAAAACAGAATCACTGTTTTGCCAGTAATATTTGCCAAAACCTGTAGCTACTATTGCATAGTTATCGGCACGTGCAGTATCATAAGTTTGATTATTATAAATTGTATCGCCTTTGGCAGAAGGCTTTGCAGATAATATAAATTGCCCGGGTGCCCATGTGCTGAATAATTTATCAGTTGAAGTATAGTTATTCCATTCGGTTTCAGCATAATCAAGAATAGTAAACGAATTAAAAAAACTTTCAACCGATGCGTGTGCTTTTTCAGGATCGTACATGGCTACCAAAGCATACCAGCGGTTACCCCTCGATTCATAATGCACTTTCATCATCAGCGGCACCTGTACCATCATTCCGCCATATTCCAAAATACGGTGGCTATTTTTTGTATACGTTGTATCAATATCCAAATGCTTAAACTTTTCTTTCTGTGATTCTTTGATGGTTGTAAGTGTGCTGCTGTCGTTCTCTATAAAAAATCCTCTTGCTGCTTCATTGGTTCCAAAAAAAAGATAAGCGCCGCTTGCAGGATCATTCACAATATTTATTTCTTTATTTAGCGTGCTATCTTTATAAGCAGATGCCAGATCACCGGCGGGTTTTGGCTGTACAGGAACATTAACCTGGTAAGCTTTCATTTTATTGATATAGGTAACTGTATTTGCATCATTGTTAGCGGAATGCTCATTTATAGTAAATGAATGAAGGAACTGGTTAATAGAAGATGCTGCTGAGCTGTCTTTCTTCATGCTCATCGCAATGGCCATATACATAGTGCCGTCTTTAAATAAAAGATAGCCATGACTATAATTATTTTTTGTTGAAAAGAATTCGCGACCAAGTGTATTATTTAGGGTTATAGGCTTGCCTTTTGTATAATCATTCATACCAAAATAATAAGATGTTATACGGCTAAGCACACTATCTGCCATGCTTTGGGAATAAGGCGTTTTTAAGGCAGTGGTCATGTAAATCGTGCTTTTAAAAGCATCAAAATACATTTTCATTGTAATTATTCCATACAAGGTCAGGTCTCCGGGTTTGCCGGGCATAGAGGCATTGTATAACCCGGCTTCATCTTTTACATCGTACCATGGCAAGGTTATTTCTGCAACTTTATAATCTTTGGGTTTTATTTTTTTTGATGAAAATACCGGCGTAACTGTGAATCCCTTTTGTTTCAAAAGAGCGATCAAACCTTCATTGCCCGGTAAGTGTGCGGCACCAACGGCAAACATCATGCTGCGCTCATGGCCAAGACTATCCATGCGCATTGCCATTTTTTTATTGCGTTTTATAAGTAGCGCATCTTCATACAAACTATCTCCTGAAAAAGAGAGGCTGTCAATAGCATCCAGGTCATTATTAATGTATGATTTAATGAATAATTCTGATGAACGTTTATACTCTTTATTCTTGTCACTTTCGTTTTCATTTTCATCTGCCGCCAGTTCCTGGATATCCGACTCGTCTATAAGGTTCATGACATCTTCCTGGTCCTGCAGGTCTTCAACACCGCCTGTCCATTTGCCCTGGCGCCTTGCTATATCAAAAAGATATACATCCAGGAATGTTTGCATTTTTCCTGTGCGGTAGCTTTCGCTTATCCAGTTATTTTTTTCGCGTAATACATCTGCAGCAGTAATATCATTTTCATTCTTATTTAGTTTTTTCGCAAGTGGTTTTCCATACTTTTTAAACTCCTCATGGCTCATCATTTCTTTAAGCCGCACAGATGCCATATACCACTTTTTTGCTTCATCAATTACAAACGGAGTAAATTGCTCAGGATCAATTTCCGTTGCAAAGCCATCACTGTTCTCAATAGCTTTATATACTGAATCGCCAATATCAAAAATCCTTTCATCAGTTAAGTGCATAGTGCCATACAGGTAAGAAGCTTTTTGCAAACCGTTACCGCTTATTTTCCATAAAAGCGTAGAAGGTAAATTTTGTGCAGATAATAATTGTATGCATGTAATACTCAGCAGCAGCAGCAAGTTTTTTTTACTCATAAGCAGGGGCTTTAATAAGCGGGTTATAAGAATTCAGGGCGCGAAAATAACAGATTCACCGAAATAAAATAATTTATAGTAAAGCGAAATATTATTGCTTTAATAAGTACGGAAATAGCCGCGCTTCAAACTTCTCAGATAATAGCTTGTTCTTCATTCAACATTTCATACTTTTTTTTATGCAGTTCACGCACATAGCTCTTTTCAGCATTTTATTGCAGTAATAGTTTTGAGGGCATAAACAAAAACCAATAAAAAAATTGTATGAAAAAAACTTTTTTTGCTGCACTTATTTTAGGTGGCAGCTCATTATTCCCGGCATGTAAAAAACAAGCTGTTGCCATACAGGCTTCGTCTTATCAATCAATAATAAAAAAAGCAGGAGCGGTGACAGGAAAGGCAACAGATACCCGCGGTAACGCATTAAAGGGTGTTAATATAACAGCAGAACATACGGTGTGGTCAGGAACATATTTGTATGCAACAACTAACATCAACGGCAAGTACAGTATCAATATTCCATCAGATCCTGCAGGCGACTGGATAGCAACGGCTAAGTACAGCAAAAATGCTTATGGCAAAACTTATCTTTTTGAAATGGATGGAAATAAAGCTCCATTTTCACAGGCAGATACCGCCATTAGAAATTTTACATGGAAGTTAAGCGGCAAAAAGCCTGGTGAAGATGGTTATTATGGTGCGCATGTTGATTTATATCAATTTGGCACAGATGCACAGATGGATAAAATAAAAATAGTTTTTACACCAATAGACGGCACTTTGATTGATGGCAGTGCTGCTGTTTCTTTTGAAAGAAAGGTGGAAGATGTTGCCGGTACTTTTATGGTAAAAGACGTTCCCATCGGCAAGTATTCAATCAGCGCAAAATACCCTGGCAAAAAATTATATCTTGAAAACCGGCATGATGATAAAGGCGCTGCTGTGAACAAAACGGTTATTTTTGGTAAATATGGTTTCCTCGGCGAAACAGAATATAATATTGAGTTTTGGGTAAGTGAATAGCATAAAAATAACTGCTCAAAAAACTTTGTATAATTTGATGGAGAACAATCAAAAAACTAACATTCATAAGTAAACAAAAAAGAAAAAATTTTTATTCGTCACAAAAAAAATCGTTCTTTAAAACTTTTCAAAGAATAATTAATATTCAGGATGAAAGTTTTAAAGTTTGGCGGTTCCTCAGTTGCCAATGCGCAAAATATTCAAAACGTTGGTGGCATAGTAATTAATAATAGTGAACCGCAGGTTGTAATTGTAAGTGCTTTAGGCGGTGTAACTGATGCATTAATTGATGCGGGAATACTTGCAGAAAAAACGGATGAATCTTACAAAGACATTTTAAAGGAATTAGAGAAGAAACATCTTGATGCAACACGTACTTTATTACCCGTAACCCATCAAAGCAGTTGCTTAAGTTTGATAAAGCAGCAGTTTAACGAGCTTGAAGAAATCTGTAACAGTGTTTTTTATTTAAAGGAATTATCGCTGCGCACAAAAGACCGTATCATAAGTTTTGGTGAGTTATTATCATCAAAAATTATTTCCGCTTTCCTGCAATCAAAAAATGCTGACCATACGTGGCTAGATTCGCGGCAACTTATAAAAACAAACAGCAGTTTTGGTTTTGCTGCAGTTGATTTTGAAACAACGAATAAGCTGATCGAAAAAGCAATCTCTTCATCAGCCAAAAAATTATTTATTGCGCCGGGTTTTGTTGCCAGTGATGAAAATAACAACATAACCACATTAGGCCGGGGCGGCAGCGATTATACAGCAGCCATTTATGCCGCCGCTATTAACGCTTCTTCATTAGAAATATGGACTGATGTAAGTGGTATGATGACCGCTGATCCGCGCTGGGTTTCAAATGCAAAACCAATTGCATCTATTTCTTACCAGGAAGCGATGGAGCTTTCACATTTTGGCGCAAAAGTTATTTACCCGCCAACCATTCAGCCGGTGATGCATAAAAATATTCCTACCTGGATTAAAAATACTTTTTCGCCTAATGATGCGGGCACTATTATAGAAAATATTTCGCGGGATGACGGAGATATTATTACAGGTATTTCCAGCATAAATGCAGTTGCATTGTTAAGTCTTGAAGGCAGTGGCATGATAGGCATTCCGGGTTTTTCAAAACGTTTGTTTGAAGCATTGGCAAACGAAAAAATTAACGTGATTCTTATCACGCAAAGCTCATCTGAGCATTCAATTTGTGTTGCCGTAAATACAAGCGATGCAGGTAAAGCAAAGCAGGTTGTTGATAAAACATTTGAAATAGAAATTGCACAGGAAAGGCTTGAGCCTTTAACTGTTGAAACAGGACAATCCATTATTGCGCTGGTAGGTGATAAAATGAAAAGCCACACAGGCATTGCCGGGAAAATGTTTGATGCGCTTGGAAGAAACGGGATTAATGTAAGAGCCATTGCCCAGGGTTCATCTGAAAGAAATATTTCTGCTGTTATTGCGCATGAAGACATAAAAAAAGCAGTGAATGTTTTGCACGAAGCGTTTTTTGAATCTGCTTACAAGCAGTTGAACATATTTATTATTGGAGTTGGAAATGTTGGAAGTAAACTATTAAACCAAATTAAACAGCAGCAGCAATTTTTACTTGAACATTTAAACCTGCAATTGAAGATTAACGGCATTGCTAACAGTAAAAAGATGTTGTTTTCAAATGATGGTAATGATATTAATTTAAAAACCTGGAAAGAGGAATTACAAAAGAATGGAGACGATATGCAGTTGAATAAGTTTACTGAAACCATTATTCAAAAAAACCTGCGCAATTCTGTTTTTGTTGATGTGACAGCTGATGAAAACGTATCAAAAGTTTATGATGCACTTTTATCAAAAGCGGTGTCGGTCGTTGCCTGTAATAAAATTGCTGCTTCATCTTCATACAAAAATTATAGTCATTTAAAATCTTTGGCAAAAGAATACAATGCATTGTTTTTGTTTGAAACCAATGTTGGTGCAGGTTTGCCGGTTATAGGCACATTGAATGATTTGCGGAGAAGCGGCGATGCGGTTACAAAAATTCAAGCCGTTTTATCGGGCACATTAAATTTTGTTTTTAATAATTATAATGCAACAAAACCGTTTGCAGAAGTGGTAAAACAGGCGCAGGATGAAGGCTATACAGAACCAGATCCGCGTTTGGATTTAGGTGGCACAGATGTGATGCGTAAGATTTTAATTCTTGCACGCGAATCAGGAGAGCATATTGAAATGGATGATATCACCAACAATGGTTTTTTGCCTCAGTCATGTTTTAATGGAAGTGTTGCAGACTTTTATAAAGAAATGGCAAAGCATGAAGATCATTTCAAAAAATTATTTGAAGAAGCAGCTGCAAAAAATTGCAAACTGAAGTTTGTTGCAGAATATGAAAATGACAAAGCTTCAGTTGGATTAAAACATATTCCGGACAATTCGGATTTTTATCATTTATATGGAAAGGATAATATTGTTTTGTTTTACACGCAACGTTATCCTGAACAACCTTTGGTTGTAAAAGGCGCCGGCGCTGGTGCAGATGTAACAGCCAGCGGTGTGTTTGCTGATATTATAAGAGTAGCAAGAGTATAGCCCCAGCCCTAAAGGGAGTTATTTGAAGCTTAAACTTCTATTCAACTTTAAATGAAACAAGTTTTTTTGAACAATTTTCTATACTCGCCTTTGAAAGATAGGGGAATGCATTACGGTGCAAATCCATTAATATTTAGAAAAGCAGAGGAGTTAAGAAATAAGATGACTAATGCAGAAGAATTGCTTTGGAATTATTTAAAAACAAATGAATGGACTTTAAAATTTAGAAGACAACATCCACTTTCAATTTATGTTGCAGATTTTTATTGTCATAAATTGAAATTTATAATTGAAGTTGATGGTAGTATTCACGATAATGAAGATGTAAAAAGACATGATGCTGAAAGGGAATTCAATCTTAAAAGCTTAGGCTTGAAAATTATTAGATTTACAAATGATGAAGTGACCTTAAAGTTAGAAACGGTATTGGAAAAGATTAAAAATACTATTAGCGAGTTACAAAACTCCCCTTTAGGGGCTGGGGGCGTTACTGTTTTTGCTCCCGCAACTGTTGCAAACATTGTTTGCGGTTTTGATATTTTAGGTTTGTGTTTGAATGGACCTTGTGATGAATTTACTCTTGAAATTTCAGATAAACCCGGAATTAAAATCATCAATAACGATGATTTTGATTTACCAACAGAAGCAGAAAAAAATGTAAGCGGTGCTGCATTACTTGCATTACTTGAAGAAACAAAAGATGTAAAAGGCTTTACGCTCATCAGCAAAAAAAATATAATGCCGGGAAGCGGCATTGGCTCAAGCGCTGCAAGTGCAGCCGGCGTTGTGGTTGCAGCAAATTATCTTTTAAATAATCGGTTTACAAAACAGGATCTGGTGCGCTTCGCGATGAATGGCGAAAAGGTTGCATGCGGTGTAAAACATGCCGATAATATTGCGCCTTGCATTTATGGCGGCGTTACATTAATTCGTTCTGTTTTTCCGTTGGATATCATCAGCATTGAAGCGCCTGAATTGCATGTAACGGTTGTGCATCCGCAGATTGAAGTAAAGACTTCTGATGCCCGCCAAATTTTAAAACAACAGGTGCAGTTAAAAGATGCTATTAAACAATGGGGGAATATTGCAGGGCTTGTTGCAGGCTTTATTAAACATGATTATGATTTGATCGGTCGTTCTTTGGAAGATTTTATTATTGAACCTGTACGCAGTATTTTAATCCCCGGTTTCGATGATATAAAAAAAGCAAGCAAAGAGGCTGGTGCGTTAGGTGGTGGCATTTCAGGTTCAGGCCCATCCATTTTTATGTTGAGCAAAGATGCGCAAACAGCAAAGCAGATTGAAGCTGCGATGAAAAATATTTACGATGCAATGGGTATGGCATATCATACACATGTAACAACGATTAATAAGGAAGGCGTAAAGATTGTCTGAACCAGGATTTATAGGATTAATAGATTTAAGGATTTTAATTTTTATTATTATGAAGTCAGCTGCAGTGCTGCTATGATACTTCGTTGTGTCACTCACTTGTACTGCAACAATTCTATTCAGCATGAATTATTACAGCTTAAATAAGATTTCACCACCAGCAACATTCGAAGAAGCAACTATAAAAGGACAAGCACCTGATAAAGGTTTATATTTCCCATCAACTATACCAACATTATCAAAAGATTTTATTGCTAACATCAAAACAAAATCAAAAGAAGAAATTGGTTTTGAAGTAATGAAACCTTTTGTTGGCGAAAGCATTCCTGATGATGTTTTACAAAACATTATTACGGAAACAATCAACTTCGATTTTCCTTTAGTCAATGTTCATAATAATGTTTATGCACTTGAGTTATTTCACGGACCAACATTGGCTTTTAAAGATGTTGGTGCAAGATTTATGAGCCGCTGTTTGGGGTATTTCAATCGAAATAAAAATCAGCATACAACTGTTTTGGTGGCTACATCAGGCGATACGGGCGGCGCAGTCGCCAATGGTTTTTTAGGTGTTGATGGAGTTGATGTAATTATTCTATATCCTTCAAAAAAAGTAAGTGTTGTACAGGAATTGCAATTAACAACACTCGGTAAAAACATTTCAGCACTGGAAATTAATGGCAGCTTTGATGATTGCCAGGCAATCGTTAAGGAAGCTTTTGCCGACGCTGATCTGAATAAGAAATTGACGCTTACTTCTGCTAACTCAATTAATGTAGCAAGATGGTTGCCGCAACAATTATATTACTTCTTCGCATACCAGCAATGGCAGCATGAGGAACCGCCTGTTATCAGTGTTCCCAGCGGGAACTTTGGAAATATCTGTGCAGGGATTTTAGCGCATGTTTCCGGTTTGCCGGTTAAACATTTTATTGCTGCGTGTAATGCAAATGATGTTGTTCCGCAGTTTTTACAAAGCGGAGAATATCAGCCTAAAAAAACAATAGCAACCATTTCAAATGCTATGGATGTTGGCAATCCAAGCAATTTTGTGCGTGTGCTGGAATTGTTTCGTCATCAGATAAAAGATTTAAAAAACATTTTAAGCAGTTATAGCATTGGTGATGCAGCAACAAAAGCAACGATCAACGAAGTTTTCAATCAATATAATTACACATTAGATCCGCATGGCGCTGTTGGTTATTATGCATTGATTGATTATTTGGGTGACGGTGTACAGAATTCTTCCGGTGGTGGTATATTTTTAGAAACAGCACATCCTGTAAAATTTCCTGAAACAGTTGAAGAAGCAATCAATACAAAAATTGAAATTCCGGATAACATAAAATATCTTTTTAATCAACAAAAGCGAAGTATACAAATGAATGCTTCATTTGATGATTTTAAAGAATGGATGATGAACAGGTAACAAGTTTAGTAAAATGACTAAATTTGTTGCATGAGTAGACTCACACTTGAAATACCAGATACTCTTAAAATGGATTCAGCAGAAACGCAAAGATTCTTAGCTGCAAAACTCTATGAATCTGGCAAACTTTCTTTGGGTCAGGCTGCAGAACTCGCTAATGTTTCGAAAACTGAGTTTGCAGGTATACTTTCCGATTATGATGTTTCTTTCATCAATTATTCATTGGAAGATGTTTTAAATGATGCCGGAAGAATTTAAAGTTGTAATTGCAGATACAAGTTGTTTTATACTTCTTGATAAAATTGATGCGTTACATATTCTTCATGAATTATTTAATGAAATTATTACTTCAGAAAAAGTAGCCAATGAATTTGGAAAATCATTGCCTGCATGGATAAAGATTGTTGAAGTAAAAGATCAAATCTTCCTCAAGAAATTATTAGAACAGGTAGACGCAGGCGAAGCAAGTGCAATTGCATTAGCATCAGAGTTGCAACCTTCATTATTAATTATTGATGATTTAAAAGGCAGAAAATTAGCTGAACAATTACATCTTACATATACCGGAACTTTAGGGGTATTTTTGAAAGCACGACAAGAAAAAATAATTACTTCTCTTAGACCATATTTCGAAAAAATAAGAGAAATAAATTTTCATATATCATATCAGCTTCTTGATGATATTTTAAAACAAGTTGAAGATTAAAGCCTCACTCAAAATCATCATACATCAAATATTTCTTTCTTATTACCTTGAATTTATCTAACGCTGGTTGCCAGCTTTCCCGAATTTCGTCTTCTGTTTTTCCATCTTTTAATTGCTGCATTAAAGTTGAGTTACCTGCAAGCTTATTAAAGAAATAATCACCTGATGTCGGCTTGATGAAGAAGTTATCCTTGTTTGGAAAAAGTTTATACGCATCAATTAAATACTGCAAGTGCAAAACATTATCATCAGCCCTGATGTTAGTTACATTCCATCCATAACAAACATGATTTACATATTTAGGAGACGTAGCGCCTGGCTTTGAAGCAGGTGTAAACGCATACATGTTTTTCGGTAATAATGGCGCACCGAAAATTTGAAATGGTTCATCAGTTCCGCGACCTTCACTAATGTTTGTTCCTTCAAAAAAACATATTGACGGATACCAGTAAACAGAACCCATATCTGGTAAATTTGGTGATGGTTTTACAGGTAAAACATATTTGCTGTTGTGATTATAATTCTGGCATTTGATTACTAAAAAGTGAAAAAGGTGTGTCATCTGAATTTTCTGCATGATTTTTATACCACGCAAATTTTTTATTGGCAGCATCTGTTGAAAGCCAGCCTTCTCCTGTTATCATCATCGCATATTCACCAATCGTCATTCCATATACAACTGGTATTGGCTGCATGCCGACAAAACTTTTATAGTTTGTGTCAAGCACCGGTCCATCTATATAAAAGCCATTTGGATTTGGACGATCCAGGATCATCATTGGTTTGCTGTTTTCAGCAGCAGCTTCCATAAAATATTGCAGAGAAGAAATGTATGTATAGAAACGAACGCCAACATCCTGTATATCGAACAATAAGATATCTACATTATTAAAGTCTTCTGCAGTCGGCTTTACTTTTTTTCCATACAAAGAAACGATTGGAATATGTGTTGCTGAATCAATGTAATTATCGGTTGAAGCACCGGCATCTGCATTACCGCGAAAACCATGCTCGGGTGAAAATATTTTTGTGATATTGACACCAAGCTTTAATAATGTGTCAATAAGATTTGTGTTGTTGATTACAGAAGTTTGATTGGCAAAAACACCAATACGTTTACCTTTTAATAAAGGAACATACACACTTGTTCTGTATGCACCGGGTATGATTGTTTTTATTGTATCCTGGCTAAAAGAAATATGTGCACAGAAAAGCAATAAAAAACTTAAGAACAACTTCATGCAATAAAAATAAGATTGAAAAAATAATTTGCTTGTTAAAAGAAGCGCTTCGTCACTGCGAGGAACGAAGCAGGCTTATTGCTTAAAAAAAACTACTTACTATATTTAATGCTTGTGAGATTCTTAGCATTATAAAAAATTATCTTAATCTTTTAATACAACACATCGTGGTTTAGGCATTAACTCAAATACTTCCCTACAATCGGCACTCTTCTTCCTACACCAAATGCTTTTTCTGAAATGCGGATGATCGGGCAAAATTGATTGCGTTTATATTCATTTGTATTAACAAGTTTTAAAACACGATCAACTGTTGCTGCATGAAACCCCATTGCTTTAATTTCTGCGGGACCTAATCTTCTTTCAATATATTGATACAAAATATTATCAAGCATTTCATACTCGGGAAGACTGTCTGTGTCTTTTTGATCCGGCCTTAATTCTGCACTTGGCGCTTTGGTTAAAATATTATTTGGAATGATTTCTTTATCGCGATTAAGATATTTTGCCAACTCAAAAATTTGTGTTTTATAACAATCGCCCAATACACTTAAACCGCCAGCCATGTCGCCGTATAAAGTTCCGTAACCGGTGGCGAGCTCGCTTTTGTTGGATGTATTTAATAAAATGTATCCGAATTTATTGGCGATTGCCATTAACAAATTTCCGCGTGTTCTGCTTTGAATATTTTCTTCAGCAACTGAAAAAGGAAGATCATTAAAAACCGGTTTTAGTGTTTTTAAAAAATCTTCATAAATAGTATTAATGCGAATGATGTCATAAGGATTATTCAAATTCTTACTTAGCTGTTCTGCATCTTTCACAGAATGTTCGCTTGAATAAGGTGAAGGCATCAATATAGCTCTTACATTTTCGTTGCCCAATGCTTCGCAGGCAAGCGCCAAAACAACAGCACTGTCAATACCACCGGAAGAACCAAGGATGGCTTTTGTAAAACCCATCTTTTTAAAATAATCACAAATGCCCAACAGCAAAGCCTCGTGTACCATTTTAATATTTAATTCCGGTTGAAACTCACTGATCTGTAATTCAGCAGCAGGTAAATATTCTGCACGTTCAATTATTGGTGCATCAATTGTTCCGTCATCATTTACAACAACTGTTTCAAATGATTCTTTAAACATTGGCAGGAACCTGCAAAGATTTCCATCTTTATCAAACACCAATGAAGCACCATCAAAAACAATTTCTGTTTGGCTGCCAACTGTATTGCAATAAAACATCGGCAACTTATACTTTAATACGTTCAGTTTAATAGTTGCCTTGCGGTCTTCATGATGTGTATAATCAAATGGTGATGCGCTGATGTTGAGCATAATGTCTGGCTTCTGCTGTATCAAAGCATCCATCGGGCAAATGCGGTATAAAGGGTTATCGCCTAAATTCCAGATGTCTTCACAAATAGTTATAGCTAATCTTTTGCCTTTGAATTCAACAACTTTCCAATCATAAGCAGGCTCGAAATAACGATACTCGTCAAACACATCATACGTTGGCAATAATGTTTTATGTATTTCTGCTTTTATTTCTTTTTCATATAAAAAAAATGCAGCGTTGAAAAGCTCTTTCCCTTCAATATTTGGATTGCGTGCAGGAGAACCAATTAATACAGCAATTGTATCAGCATGTTGTTTTATTTCATCAATGGCCTTATAACATTTATTGATAAAATCGCTGAACTCAACAAAATCTCTTGGCGGATAACCGCACACACATAACTCGCTGAAAAGAACAAGGTCTGCATCTTCTTCTTTTGCCTGCTTTATGGCTGAAATAATCTTTGCCGTATTGCTTTCAAAATTGCCGATGTGATAATTCTGCTGTGCTAAGGAAATTTTCATGTGATTATTTCTTATGCAAAGTTCGTTCTTATTAAATTAATTTACTTTTTCCCTTGATGGAAAAAGTAACAAAAAGAGCAAAAGCGAACCATATTGCTGAGGGCATTCTTATTTTCTTTTGTCTTCGCGAATTGGCTTTGATGTTTAAGATCAATGTTGATAATTATTAACAACTTACTTGCGCATACAAATACATATTTGCAATATGAAATTTTTTATTGCCGCATTTTTTTGTTTGATATTGTTTTCCTGCAATCAAAAAAAGCCTGCACCTGATGTTTCCAACATTAAGATTGATGTGCAATTAAAGCGTTTTGATAAAGATTTGTTTTCAATTGATACAAATAACATAGCAGCTTCTTTAAATAAACTTCAGCAACAATACGGTTCTTTTTTAAATGATTATTTATACAACATCATGGTGTTGCCGCCGCAGCCAGACAGCGTTGCGCAAAAAATAAAAATGTTTTTGCATGAATACAATTACGTGTATAGTTCAACAGAAAAACAATTCAGCAGTTTTGATAAGGAATTCAAACAAATAAAAAATGGATTACAGTATGTGAAATATTATTTTCCTGACTATAAAACGCCAGCTAATGTTATCACATTTATTGGACCTGTTGAAGGTTATGCAAACGTGCTCACGCAAAGCGGGTTGGCTGTTGGATTGCAATTATACCTTGGGAAAAATTTTACTATTTATCAATCTGAATTTATTTCTGAAGTATATCCTGATTACCAGCAACGAAGATTTGAGTCTTCGTATATTCCGGTAAACTGCATGAAGAATATTATTAGTGATATTTATCCCGAAAAAAACGGTAGTGATCCATTGATATATCAAATGATTGATGCCGGTAAACGCTTATATATACTTGATCATTTTTTGCCGCAGTTTGCAGACAGTTTAAAAACAGGCTACACGCAACAACAGCTTGATGGCTGTTATGATAATGAAGCAGACATCTGGAATTATTTTGTGCAAAATAATTTACTGTTTATTACAGATCCGATACAGGTTAGAGATTATATGCAGGACGGCCCGCACACAGAAGTTTTTGGCAACGGTTCGCCGGGATTTATAGGACAGTTTATAGGCTGGCAGATTGTAAAAAAATGGATGGAAGCACATGAGGAAACTACATTACCGCATTTAATAAATACACCGGAGAAACAGATATACGATGAAGCGAAATATAAGCCGAGATAAGCCTCACCGCGGAAGGGAGTTATATAAACCAACATATATAAGTTTTGAATTGTAAGAATTTATAGTTGGGAGCATATTTAGAAATTGAGACCGAAGCTGCCTGAAGTACTCAGTACAAGTGTGCGACGCAACCGTGATGCCATACAACTGAAGCTGGTCACCAAAGAAAACAATTCAAAATAATTAACGAATAACTAATAAAAATAAACTTTTCAAATTCCCTATCTTGCAGCCTCCTTAATTAATTAATTTATAATGGCTGAAATAAAAAAACAATCACCGCAACAAAAACAAACTACTGCTGTTAAGCAAACTCCTGTTGCTAAACCGGTTGCTACTGTAAGAAAACCAGATACACATACTGCTTTCTTTACGAAGGAAAATTACAAATGGATGATCATTGGTGGCATTATAATTATTTTAGGAATGATACTAATGAGCGGTGGTAAAAGCCAGGATCCAAACACTTTTGACCCAAAAGTTGTTTACAGTACAACACGGATTACTATTGCTCCCATTTTAATTATTGGCGGTTTGCTGGTTGAATTATATGCTATACTGCGCAAGCCAGAGCAAGAAGCAAATGCACAGGTATAGTGTAGCCCGTATTTATATTTTATATTATAACCAAAGCAACTCATGACAATCATCCAGGCTATAATTATTGCCATTGTTGAAGGCATTACTGAGTTTCTGCCCATTTCCAGTACGGCACACATGAAGTTTACCAACCCGCTTATTGGTGTGCAAACTTCTCCGTTCACAGATATGTTTGAAGTGGTGATACAATTTGCGGCTATTCTTTCTGTAGTGGTGATCTTTTATAAAAAGTTTTTCGATTTTAAACGCACAATGTTTTACCTGAAACTTATTATTGCCACAATACCAGCACTAATAGTTGGTGCTATATTAAAAAAGCAGATTGATGCAGCCCTGGATAACCTTACATTTATTGCATGGGTTATGGTTGGCGGCGGAGTTTTGCTTTTATTTGTTGATAAGCTCTTCACAAGAAACAATATAGACGACGATCAAAAAATATCTATACCAAAAGCTTTTGTTATCGGCTGTTTTCAATGCCTGTCAATTTTATTGCCTGGTATTAGCCGCAGTGCTGCCACAATTATTGGCGGCATGCAACAAAAACTTACACGCACATTGGCAGCAGAGTTTTCTTTTTTCCTCGCTGTGCCTACCATGTTTGCAGCTTCTGTAAAAAGTTTTTATGATGTATACAAAGATCATCCTGATGTATTGGTAAAAGATAACATGAGCATATTAGCTATTGGTGCTGTTATATCATTTGTTGTTGCTTTAATTGCCGTAAAATCTTTTATAACCTACTTACAAAAACATGGCTTTAAGGTTTTCGGTATTTACCGTATTGTATTGGGAATTGTTATTTTGATCCTTCTCTCAAAAGGAATCTTGTAAGTTTTCCTGTATTGATAATGCTTCATTTATAATTTTTGCACAAGCTATAACTGTATTTTAAAAATGCTTTGTACGATTCCTGTATATTATTTTTGCTTCAATTAATTAATGCATGTAAATGCATATTATGAAGATTGATATAAGTAATGAAATTGTTTTTCAAACTGCACGCAGCGGCGGCAAAGGCGGCCAGAATGTAAATAAGGTTGAAACAATGGTTGAAGGCCGATGGCTTGTTGATGCATCTTTATTAATTACCGAAAAACAAAAACAATTAATTAAACAACATCTTGCCAACCGCATTACTGCCGATGGCTTTCTGCTTATAAAATCGCAAAGCGAAAGAACGCAACTCGGCAATAAGGAACAGGTGGTTAAAAAAATGAATGAAGCTGTAAACAAGGCGCTTCAGCCAAAAAAATTACGCATTGCAACTAAAAAGCCAAAAGCAGTAAAAGAAAAAATATTAAAGGAGAAAAAACAAAAATCATTTTTAAAAGAAGGACGCAAGAAATTGAGGAAGGATGATTACTAACTACGAACTATTAACGATTAACTATTCTTCAAACAATTATTTTTGCGAAAACATCCTTAATTGAGCAGCATTAAACAACTGGCGGGACAAACTTTCTGGTACGGACTAAGCAGCATTGCAGCAAGGTTTATCAATTATCTTCTTACACCTTATCTTACTTATTCAACGCTCATCAGCAGGGCAAATTACGGGCAGATGTCTGCAATTTATGCGGCCATTCCTTTGTTCAATATCATCTTCACTTACGGAATGGAAACAACCTATTTCCGTTTTATGCAGAAGAAAGAAAATCCTGAAGCTGTAAATAACACTTCAACCATCAGCCTGCTTATCAGTTCTATTGTATTAAGCATTTTATTATGGATGAATCAAAGCTGGCTGGCAAAAACAGCAACGCTTACAGAGTTTCCATTACTCGTTCAGCTAAGTATAATTGTAATCGGATTAGATGCTTTATCTACTATTCCGTTTGCACGATTAAGATATGAAGGCAGGCCAAGATTATTTGCTGTTATAAAAATTGCAAACATCCTTATCAATATATTCTTTACTGTTTTCTTTTTAAGTTATTGCCCTGCCAAAGCAAAATCCGATCCGCATAGCTGGGCAGTTTTAATTTATCATTCCAACATCAATCCTATAACATATGTTTTGATCGCGAATGTGATGGCTTCTTTTTTTACACTGATATTATTAAGCAAATGGGTTTTGCCAAAGCAATGGACTTTCAACACAGCACTATGGCTTGCTATGATGGCTTATGCATTACCTATGTTGATTGCAGGTTTGGGTGGCATGGTAAACGAAACTTTCGACCGTTTAATGCTTGGTTGGTGGTTGCCCAATACAAATGGTTATGCAGATGAACAGCGTGGCATTTACGGCGCCTGTTATAAGCTTTCTATTTTAATTACATTGTTCATACAGGCTTTTAGAATGGGAGCGGAGCCTTTCTTTTTTAAACAGGCGGAGGGCGAAAACCCGCAACGGGTGTATGCCCGTGTAACAAAGTTTTTTGTTATTACCATAGCTGTGATGTTTTTAGCAGTAACACTGTTTCTTCCTATCTGGAAATACTTTATTGATCCGAAATATTGGGAAGGTTTGAAGGTGGTGCCAATACTTTTACTGGCAAACATGAGCCTTGGTATTTATTACAACCTCAGCATTTGGTATAAGCTCACCAATAAAACCATTGCCGGCGCATGGATCACTTTAATTGGCACTGCCATTACCGTTCTCATCAATTATATTTTTATTCCGAGATATAGTTATGTGGCTTCTGCGTGGGCTACCTTCTTTTGTTATGTAAGTATGATGGTAGTAAGCTTTGTGTGGGGGCAAAAAAGTTATTATGTTCCTTATGCCTGGAAAAAACTGCTTGCATATATCGGCATTTCTGTGCTGTTATACTTCGTGCATAATGCAGTTACAAAATTCTATCCCAATACTATATTCAGCTTATCGTTTGCAGTGGTTTTAATCCTTGCTTTCATCTTATTTATTCTAAGAATTGAGAAAAAAGAATTCGCACAATTTCCTGTTGTGGGTGCGTTGGTGAAAAAATATTTTTAAAAAAAAATATTTTGCAACGCTTTACATAACTATATTGTCAAACAGTTGCAATTAACCTGACAATTATGAAAATATCTAAAACACTTTTGCAAACTATAATGGTTGCTGTAACCATTGGTACAACTATAAGTTGTACAAAGTCTGTTGATAATGCATCGAAAAAAGAATCTGAAAAAAATAAAACTGATAGTACACTTGTAATACCTGAGAGCTGTCCGGCCTGTGGTATGGGTTAACATGTAACCGGATTATAATCTTATGCCGAAGTTACGAGCAACGATCTCGTGTAATCTTGATTCAAATATTTTGCTTGC
>JABDGW010000017.1 GCA_013285855.1 Bacteroidota bacterium | reverse complement strand
ACCGAAAAAACTACTGGAGCAATAGAAATGTTTCGCAGTAAGATAGAGAACTGGTATGATAGTAATATGGACAGGCTTACAGGAACATTAAAATCAAAATTTACAAGACGGTTTACTTTCATTGCAGCTTTTATTGTTTGTATCCTGGTAAATGCAGATACCATTGAAATAAGCAGGTATTTATACAATAACCCCGAGGCGAGAGCACAGCTTGCTGAACAGGCTTATAAAACAGGTGCAGATGATTCTATTAAAAAAGATATGCAGCAGCTTACACAAAGTGTAAATGCTGCAACAAATAATGATACCGCTAAAATTACTTTAATTCAGTTGCAGGATTCTATTAATGCTAAAATGGCAACTATTAATAAAGCAAAAGCTGCTTTGGAAGAATCTATTCCATTAGGATGGAACAAAGCTGAATTTTCAAAAATTCAAGGTACTGATTGGTTGGTTAAAATTATAGGACTGGCAATTACAGTTATTGCAATAATGATGGGCGCACCTTTTTGGTTTGATGTTTTAAATAAGATTTCAAATTTAAGAGGTACTGGAAACAAGCCTGACGAATCTGCAAAAACTTAATATTATTAATAGCATGTATAAAATAAAAACACCAATAGGTAGCCGGAAAGCCGAAAAGGTATTTAGAGTAGGCATAAAATATTTATATGCTTTTTGCAGATTTACATGTACACCCGTTTTTGCGGCCTTTTGAAAGCCGCTCAAACGATAATGATACCATGAGTGATAATCCCAACAACCTCACATCAGTTTGGAATGTATATAACGTACCAAAAGATACGTTACGGCATTTTATAGGCGAACATGCAGGATTTACCACTTATTCCCAATCAGATTTTACAAGCACGGTAAGCAGCACTGTAAGGCTTTTAGGTGTTTCAATGTATCCGCCGGAAAGCGGTTTTTTTCAAATTCCCAACACCACCCTTCTTGATAAGATAATTGGTTTATTACGGTTGAAGGAAATTGCAGAAATAGAGTTGGGACACATAGTTTCAAGCTTTACAAAAAATAATGTAATCAGGTTAAGGTCTGATGAATACGATTACTTTCAGGAACTGCTTAAGCAACTGCATTATATACAAAACGGGCCTTTCGTTCCTGATGCTTCACTTTGTGTTGGAACTGTTTATTCCCAAATAAAAAATGCCGGTTATACCGTTTTGCAAAATGGAAGTAATGTTCGGTTAATTAATTCAGATCCATTAATACAAATCTTTTTAAATATAGAAGGCGGCAACGCTTTATGGAGTAATGTAACGCTTTCAGGAAAACATTGGAATGGAAGCAATTTTAATGAGCATACTACCAATCAAACATTACATGATTACCAGGCATTGACTGACGCAGACTTTAGAAATAAGATTACGAAAGACATGGTGGAAAATCATCCTGAAACGATGAATGCATTGTGGAGTAAAGATGACTGTGATATGGTGATGCAAAACTTAAGGCAACTCATCAGCAGCGCAAAAATATTTTCATTTACAATGGCGCATCATTATTATAATGGTTTATGCGGCCATTGCGATAGCCTGCAGCCAATTACAACACTTGGCCTTACAGACCAGAGTTTTGGTAAAGACAGCGATATAACACCGCTTGGTTATATGGTAATTAATGAACTGCTAAAAAATAATGTATTGGTTGATGTAAAGCATATGAGTTGGAAAGCACGTCAGAGTTATTACAGGTTCAGGGCTAATAATTATCCGCAAATACCTATTGTATGGTCGCATGCATGTGTAAGCGGCCGTAAAGCCATTGGCGATGCAGATTTTATTGATACATGGCATCCAAATCCATTTTACCAGGTAAACCTGAATATGTTTGATGATGACATTTTTGAAACGGTAAGAAGCAACGGAATGATCGGCGTTGAATTGGACCAGCGTGTTAATGGCGTTAAAGACTCGAACACTATTGAAACTTTATGGAAACAGTTTCAATATATAGTTGAACGTGTTGCAACTACTACAAGAAATCCAAACATAAGCGTGTGGGACAATATTTGCCTCGGAACCGATTTTGACGGCGTTATCCATCCTGTTGATGAATTCAAAACATACAGGGAGATGAAATTTTTTGAAGATTTTTTATTGAATGAAATAAAAACATATATGCAACATCCGCCTGCAAATTTTCAGCCGCAGGATTTGCTTGAACCGGATGAAATTTTAGCAAGATTATGTTTTAAAAATTTAGTGTGGTTTGTAAAAGAACATTTTAAATAATAAGGAACAACGCTGAAAATCCTTTAAGAAAATAGTAAGCACCCGTAAGCCGAAAAGGGAATAGAGTAGGCATATAAAATTTATTTTATGACACCAGATAAAAGTTTTTTTGATTTCATCAGGGAACGCGAAGCCTGTAAGCTACAATCTTACCAGGATAGTGCCGGCATTTGGACAATTGGCGTTGGCAGTATTCTTTATGAAGATGGTTCTCATGTAAAACAAGGTGATGTTATAACACAAGATCAGGCAGACAAACTACTTGCCGGTGAAGTTTCCAAAAAATGTCATAGCCTTGATGCAGCACTTGCCGGTGTGAACCTTAATCAGAATCAATATAATGCCTTGGTAAGCTTTACATACAATGTTGGTATCGGCGCATTACTTTCTTCAACGTTGCTAAAAAAGGTAAAAGCAAATCCTTCAGACCCAACTATTCGTGATTCGTTTATGGTGTGGGATAAAGCACATCTAAATGGACAATTGATAGAAGTTCAGGGACTTAAAAACCGCAGAAAAGCTGAAGCGGATTTATATTTTTCTTAAAAATAAACATAGGAATAATGCCGAAAATCCTTTTAAAAGAGAGTAAGCACTCGCCAAGCCGAAAACGGGAAATAGAGTAGGCAAAACAAATAATTATATGAGCTATCAATTACTAAAAGAAGATGTAGTCTTCTATCAGCGATTTTTAAAATCAGCAGGTTTTTATACTGATAAACTAGATGGCAGTTGGGGACCCAATACCGATAAAGCAGATACTGCTTTTTTAGCGGAAGGCTCATCAATTGCGGAAGAACTTGGCAAATTCGATGCACGCAGTGAAAGCAATATAATTACACTCTTCCCTAAAGCTCAAACAGAAGCACGCAGGTTTTTGAATTTATGTAAAAATGCAGGCAAAGATGTGCGCATTATATCCGGCACACGCACTTATGCAGAGCAGGATGTTTTGTATGCACAAGGCAGAACTGCAAACGGACCTATAGTTAGTCATGCAAGAGGCGGACAAAGCAATCATAACTTTGGCATTGCTTGGGATATTGGAATATTTAATAATGGCACCTATAGTACAAATGACAGTGAGTATATAGCTCTTGCCAAAATAATATTACCGCAAATAAATACGCTGGAGTGGGGAGGTAACTGGCACTCATTAAAAGACAACCCGCATTATCAATTAAAAGCTGTCAGCGAAGATGTGGCTATTATTCGCGGACTATTTGAAAAAGGGGAAGTATTTGTTTAGCATATAAGGAGGAACGCTGAAAATCCTTAATTAACAGAGTAAGCACCCGCAAGCCAAAAAGGGATTAGAATAGGCTAAAAAGTATATGAAAGCTTTTAAATTTTACCTCTGCTTTATTGTTGTTTTTTTCTTTGCCTTGTCAGGATTTAGTGCACCGGGTGGTGATACCACTATGATAAGCGATTCAATAGAAAGAATTACCAATCTTAATCTTAATCAGCCACCGGGAGACTCTGCTACGATTAAGGATATTATCGCTATTAAATTAATTACACAAAAGCCCATTTCAACCTTTACAACACTATATGCTGACGGTATCAAAATAAACAATTTAAAACCCTGGAAAGTAAGTGAAAGCGAGAAAATTGTTTTCTTTAAATTAAATGACAGTCTTGAACACCTTTTATTGCGGTTTACAGAAAGTAAGTCGGGGGAAAAAAATATCCTGGCTGTAATTTTTTCTGTCGGTACGGATACAGAAAGCCTTGCAAAAGCAAAAGATCCGATCTATATAGAAGTAAACCAGCATATTAATCCTGGCTGGGTATGGGTAATGACGATCCTTTTCCTGGGATTAATATTTGCCGCCATAAAGTACAATGCTTTAAAAGATGACAACAACTTATATTACAGCCTGAGCCGTACGCAGCTTTTTTACTGGACTATCCTTTTTGTGTTTTCATATCTCTATATCTGTTTTGGCACAGGTTCACTGCCAGATATACCGGGTTCTATTTTAATAATTCTTGGTATAAGTATTGGCACCACTGCTGCCACTAAGGTTATTGAGAACCGGCCAGGCGCTGTTGTTGTTATAGACCCCAAAGCCAAGAGCGAAGGCTGGTTTATGGATATACTATCTGATGGTACCAGTATTAATATACAACGGTTTCAGAATGTAATTTTCAACCTGGTATTTGGTATCATCTTTATTCAAAAAACCGTTACAACCAATGTATTGCCGGCGTTTGATGACAATGTGCTTTTATTATTGGGCATTAGTTCTGGTGCTTATGCAGGACTGAAACTTACCGAACCTACCAAAGAGCAGCAAACGTTGCCACCGCCGGTAAACAATGATTCGGCACCGTCGCAGCAGGCAAATGCTGCTGCAAACAAGTAGGCAATTAAAAAGGGAAAACGCTGAACACCCTTGCCTGCGGCCAGCAGGTTTATTAAAACAGTAAGCACCCGTAAGCCGAAAAGGGAAAAGAGTAGGCGTATAAAATTTATTTGATGAAAACTAAATTTCTTGTATCAGTTTTTACTGTTTTGGTTTTTATTTCATGCAAAGTATCTTTTGTTCCGGATTATGATGCTTCTGTTGAGCAACAAATAATAGATGGTGCAAAAGCCAATGATAAAATATACCTGGAATTATTAGCAGATTCTGTTGATCGATCGTATGCAAAGTACTCTCCGGAATATACAGATGTGCAGGCTGAGATAAATTCAATTGATTTGAAAATACAGGCAAGCAAGCATCCTAAAGACATGCATATGCTGGATTCTATGCTGCTTGTGCATTTTATTAAATACAGAGACGAGCATAAGCAGGCTAAAACACCATTGAACAATGCTATGATTATAGATTACCAGGCGGATATAAAAGCTTTCTGGCTTGCCTTGCTAAAAGCTGAACAGGGATTACCACACTCAACATCAAATTAATAATTAATAAAACAATTTATGAGTCTCAATATTAATACTACTATACAGCAAATGCTGAATGCAATGAAAACTGAAGCAGCCGGGGGTTGGGATAAAATTAAAGATGCCTCAAACAGTTTCCTGCAAGCCCATAAACAACGTCTTCAGCAACTGGCAGACCAGCGTTTAAACAATGAAATAGATGATGATTTTTTAAAGGCCAGGTTAGCAGATGAGGAGGACATTTTAAAAGCAGAATTAATAGCAGAAAAAATAATTACAGAATCTGCAGCTCAACAAGCTATAAATGCGGCTTTTAGCGTATTAGAAACGGCAATTTTAAATGCCTTATAATTTTCCCGTTGCCTGGATAATTGAAGAAAATAATTTAAATACGAACTTGTAAACAATTTCTGCTAAAGGCTGAAATAAAATTATTATATGTCTTACAAAATTCTTTCCATGGATGGCGGCGGTTCGTGGGCTTTAATACAGGCGAGAGTGCTGAAAGATATTTATGGCGATATACGTGGACATGAATTGTTGCAGAAATTTGATCTTGCTATTGCAAACTCCGGCGGCAGTTTGGTGCTTGCATGTTTATGTAATGACATGAAGTTAAGTGAAATTATAAACGTTTTTGAAGATGAAAGCCTGCGCAAAAAAGTTTTTTCTGCGCTTACTTTTTTCGAAAAACTGAAAGCGCAGGACATCCTTGCATTTTTAAGAAGTAAAATTGGAATTGGTCCGAAATATAGCACAGAAAGAAAGCTGCAGGGTTTAATAAAAGTGCTAACTGATTATGATCATTTATACAGGGAAGGAAAAATAACCAAACCAATAGTGCAAATGACAATGAATGAATTACCTGCATTAATCAATAAAGAAAAACTGCAACTGGTAATTGTTGGCTTTGATTATTTCAGGCAGCGTGTAAGTTTTTTCAGATCAAATATGGTAAGTGAAACAGATAAGTTCACTTCTAAATATTTTGCAGTGCCTTTGGCACACGCCATTCATGCATCAAGCAATGCACCGCTTAATTATTTTGATGCACCAGCCGCAATTCAGCCTTTAATAAAAAAACCAAAACCTGGTTTTCAAAACCCTGTGTACAATACCACTACCTGGTTTTGGGATGGTGCTGTTTCTGGTTTTAATAATCCTGTGCTTGCTGGTTTAGTTGAAGCTGTTACGAATGGTGCAGCACCAAAAGATTGCTGTATACTTTCATTAGGTACAGGTACCGGCAGCAAAGTAATTATTGCTGATAAATCAAATTCTAATGATCCTGATGATAAGACTTTGTATGATGCGAATAAAAATAATCCGCTGTCAAAAGCAGACGTTTCGTTTTCGTTTAAAAGTGATCTGACGAAAATGGCAACCAGTATATTAGATGATCCTCCGGACAGCGCGACCTTTATAGCCTATTCAATGATAGATCCTTCATTAAACAATAAAGCCAATATTGTTAGAATTAATCCTTGTTACAGTCCGGTGCTGGATGCAAAAACAAATATGTTCGTTGTGCCCGATGTATATAAAAGTGATGCTGACCCTGTTCAAAAATTATTAACACTGCTTGAGATGGATATGGATGCGGTAGAAAATAACCAGGTTGATTTGATAAAAGATCTTTGCGATAAATTTATAACCGATAGTGCCATTTGTTTGCCTAATCAATTAATAAGAGGTGATGCCTCGACAAGTTATTTAGGCGATGCTACGTATGCTGCTGCAAAAACAAGATGGATGCAATGCATATAAATGCCGTTAAAAACTGTTGGCTGCTTTATAAATTCTTTCAATGATATCTATAACTTTTAAACCTTCTTCAGCGCCTGCACTTATTGTTCCTTTGTTTTGTAAAACATCAATCACATTTTGTATGATGTAATGATGATTGGCTGCGCTGCCCTTATAATTGCCATAATCATTTTCAACATTTGAGCTGTGCAGCTGAGGCATTGTATAATTTTTTATATGACAATATTCAACCTTATCCATATACTGTCCGCCGATTTTTATACTGCCGTTCTCAGCAATTATAGTAATACTGCTTTCAAAATTTTTATCCCATACAGCCGTTGAAAAATTTAAGCAGCCAATACTGTTATCATTAAATTCAAACGTAACTATTCCGCTATCTTCAAATGCGGTAAGATGCTTATGATTGAAGCATTGTAAACGTGCAGTAATATTTTTTATATCACCAAAAATCCAATAAAAAATATCAATAAAATGAGAGAATTGTGTAAACAAAACGCCGCCATCCATTTCTTTGGTTCCATGCCAGTTATCTGTATAATAACGTTCGTCACGATTCCAGAAGCAATTAAGCTGCACAGAATAAATTTTGCCTAAAATGTTTTCAGTAATATTTTTTTTCAACCAAACAACCGGTGGTGAATAGCGGTTTTGCATTACAACAAATACCTGCTTTTGGTTTTTATTTGCTGTGTTTATAATATCTGCTGCATCTTTTGTATGCAAAGCCATTGGTTTTTCAATTACAACATTTTTGCCTGCAGTTAAACACATAATTGCCTGGGCTGCGTGTAAGCCATTAGGTGTTGCAATATTTATTACATCCGTTTCAATACCCGATTCTAAAAATAAATTTAATGAAGAAAAAAAAGGAGCATTAAATAGTTGAAGACCTGGAGATGCTGCCGGCTTAATATCAATTAATGCAGTAAGCTGCGCTTGTGGATGGTTTGCAATAATTGCTGCATGACGCTTGCCTATTTGTCCGCAACCAACTACTGCAAATTTTATTTTATTCATGCTTGCCAAAGATATGTTGCACGATAAATTATGCAATCATTCAAAAAAAATTGCGCCGGGCTTAAAGCCGGCGCAATCAAATTCTATTGTGCTGAATTTTTATTCAACAACAAGCTGCGCTTTTTTAATGTTCGTACCATTAAAAACTGCAACTGAATAAACTCCTGAAATAAGATTAGCTATATTAAGCGATATTTTATTTGTTCCTTTTTGTGCAGTAAATTCTTTTGTTAATAAAATATTGCCCTGGTTATTGCTTATTTGAATTTTGACTGTTGATGACTTTTCTTCACTCCAGTTAATCGTAGCCACACTATTTGCCGGGTTTGGAGAAATCATTATTGAAGCCAGTTTATCAACAGATATCGTTTGTTGAGGAGCGCTTTCTAATCCTGTAAAACTTACGTTACCAACATGTGCCCACCAGGTACCCCATTTGTTAGCTGGTGATTCGGCATATTCCTGAACCGTCCAGAAACTACTGTCAACCGGGTCAACACTCGTGGCAGTATAATCTCCCCAATAAAAAGTAACACCGCCAGATCCGCCGTCAAAATAAGCAGCTCTGCCTTTTTTATACACAAATGTTTTACGCAAAGTGTTTACAGCATCACTGCCATTACGGTATGAATAAGCAGCACTTGGATATGTAGTGGCACTAAATTGATTATACCCCAACAACATATCGTTATGCTTGTTTACAGCTAAGCTTGGAAATGCATATAATATAGTACCTGTTTTGTTTGTAACACGTCCTGACTGTGTTACACCACGTGTAAGTGCATTAATTTCCCACCATTGTACCGCAGTTGTTAGTGGATTGCGCGCAGGAAGGTATACAGTGTGGCTCGTCCATATTTGCGCATTTCTGTAAACGGCCCCGGTTAGTGTTGTATTACCCAAATAAATCTGGTGTGCAGTTCCGTTTTGAGATCCATATACCGGAGTAGTACTCCAGGACGTTGCCTTTTTTGCATACCCATCATAAGTATAGGTTGGTGCAGCAAGTGACCCGCCAATATGAACAACAAATAAAAAACCCGTATCCTTAGTGCTGCCAATATTTGAAATGAGATAATGGTTATTTACATTAGGATCCTGGGTTTCAACGGGACTCATTGAAAAGAAATTAGAATCGTTTACAAAATAAATATTTGATAAACTTCCTGCTATCATGTCGCTTAAACTCATGAGGAAAACACCTGAAGAATTAAAATTGTTCGGTGATGCTGTGTCATACTGCATTGTAGTTATGGTAAACCATCTTTTACTATAACCAATTTGAGGAGCATCTTGTATAGAAGCAGGTCCTAAATCTAACTCATATAAGGTCCAGTCTCCGGTCGCATCCTGTGTAACAGAAGCACCGAATAAAATAGCATAATCACCTGTATTCAGATCTGTTGCAAGAGTACCAATATAAAAATGCTTTAGCTGTGCATCATATTCAACATGAGGATAACCAATAGCTGCTGCCGTACCCTTGAAGCCAGCCCAGAAAGAATCAACAGGCACTGTAAAAAGTACACTTCCTGTTTTCTTTGAAAAAACATATTCCTTGTTGTTTACGTGCATAATATTATCCGGCCCTGCCGCACCACCGGGATCTGGCGGATAAAGATTAGCGCCTTCTTTCGAGCCTTTAAAAGATTTGATTGGTGCAGGGCTTGCTATTACAGCTTCTGCTTTATCTGTTGATGAAGCATCTTCATTAATTTGTTGTTTGATTTTACTTGTAAGATTTTGAGGTAATAAAGATGATATAAAATCATTTTGAGGTAGGTTGAAGCGCTGGTTGATCTTTTTTTGGATAAGTTGATTCTGCGCTTGAATTGAAACAGATCCGGAGTTTCCTGAACCCGCTGTTTTAGCATTTACAGTGGTTTTTGCTTTAATCTTTGACTGACTAAATTGTTTTTGTGCCATAGACACAACAGGCAAAATGATCAGGCAGGTAATCATTAGCCTTGGGCGTAACATTGTCCTCATATTTTTTTCATTTTAGGTTTTGAAAGTAGGATAAATTTTCAATTAAAAAAGTATTTAAAGAGCAAAATTTATTTTTTACCTCAATCAGATTTTTTTTTACACTGTGCTGATTTAAAACACTTATCAGCCCTTTACATTTTTGAAACCTGATTATTTTTTAAATAATAAGTTTGGCCTGTTGATGAGCAAACAGCAATACCCTTTTCATTAAAATGAAGCTTATTCCCATGTTCACTCATCCAGCCGGTTTGCTTTGCCGGGTTACCTGTAACCAATGCATATGCGGCTACATTTTTTGTAACGACTGAGCCGGCTCCAATAAAAGCGTATTCATAAATAGTAATGCCGCAAAGTATAGTTGCATTGGCGCCGATGGTTGCCCCTTTTTTTATAAGCGTTTTTTTAAATTCTTTTTTTCTTGAAACAGCACTTCGGGGGTTTATAACATTTGTAAAAACACACGATGGACCTAAAAACACATCATCTTCACATACAACTCCTTCATACAAAGACACATTGTTCTGCACTTTTACATTGTTGCCCAACACAATTGCAGAGGCAATAAAAACATTCTGGCCAATAACACAATTGTTACCAATATTGCAGCCCTTCATTAAATGCGAAAAATGCCAGATGCTTGTGCCTTCGCCAATTATTACACCTTCATCAATTACAGCAGTTGGATGAGCAAAAAAAATTTCATGCATTAAATAAAGTTATCAATACAATTCTAATTTATTTTTTGCGAATTTTTTTTTATGGATTTCTAAATTCCTGTGATATCATTATTCCATAAACACCACCATCAAGAATGCCGATGCCTAACCTCCCAAAACCTGGTCTTAAAATATTTTCACGGTGGCCCTTTGAATTCATTAAACCCTGGTGCGCTATAGAAAGTGTTTGTGCAAGTGCAAGATTTTCTCCGGCAAGATAAAAACGAACATGCGCATCACGCATACGGTCAAAAGGGTCTTTGCCTTCAGGAGTAAGATGAGCAAAATAACCACGTTCAAACATATCTGCAGAATGCGCCAGTGCAACTTTTTGCAAAGCAGTATCTGCAGCTAAAGGTTGCAAACCTGCTTTACTTCTTTCTTTGTTTACTAATACAAGCATTTTTCCTTCAAGATCCGGTCTTTCTGTAAAATGATCAGTTTTAAAAGGCAGGGTTACAATTTCATCGCTTTCCGGTTCTACCGTTAGTTTATTTATACTTTGATCTACAGCCTTATCAAATACAGGCGATATCTTCTCATCAAGCCATTCTACCTGCATGGCAAGTTTATTGGCTACAACACTGTTACGCGCAGTATTTGAAATTTTATCTGACAGAGGAAATGCAAACAATAAAGCAGCAATTATTATAGCAAATATTAACCCGTTTATAAATCCCGGTATCATACCGGCTGCATGGTTTAACGGGCTGTGGTGCATGCGGCCGGTGGTTACACTTAGTATGGCATTAATTATAAATGATAAAATTAATCTTGCAATGATGATAACAATAATAAACGCAAGTGGTATTATCCATATGCCAAGCGCAGGAATATATCTTTCAAAGAATTTGGCAGCATACGGGTAAAATGCCAAGCCTAAACATACGCTTCCAAACCAGCCAAGTAATTCAAGGCTTGCAAGTAAAAATCCGCTATGCCAGCCGCTCCATATTGCAAGCAGGATAATTGTAACCAATAATATATCAATCCAATTCATTTGAGGGCTTTTAAAAGCAAAAATTATGCTACTCAAAAAAAGCCCTTGCTTTTCAGCAAAGGCTTGTAAGGGAACATTGAGGAACAATATGTTTTTTTATTTCTTTGCGTTGTTTTTATTCCAGTCTTTCTTTTCGCTGTTCTTTGAATTATCTTCCTCATTCACATTTTTCCCTGAACTGCCCATAGAAGCATTTCCCTGGTTTCCTGAACCTGTGCTTCCTCCTGAATAATTACTGTTGGAAACACCTGACCCTAAACCAGATTGGCCACTGCCTAAGCCTTGATTACTCATATTTCCTGAGCCTTTTGATGATTGTGAACCCTGGCTTCCGGCAGTTCCCTGCCATGATTGTTCACTTTGTGATGAACCACTTTCGCTGCTCATGCCTGTGCCTTTATTGCTTCTGTAATTGCCGCTGTTATCAGAGGCGCTGCTTTCGGATGAATTTTGCATCCTGTTTCTGTCAGTGTTTTTCGGGTCATTTAAATTTCTGCTTTCATCGGTGCTTTCGTTAACATCCTGTTCCAGGGTTTGGGTCCTGTTTTTATCGGATGGATTGTTTGTGTTCATAAAAAAGATTTTTAATGATTAACAATACAGTTTTTAAAACAAATAGCAAGCCATTACAAATAGCTTTCATACGTTTTAAGCAGAGTTTAATTTTCTTTTCAGGCAGATGATGCAATCTGCTTCAATTTCTGAAGGGTTTAGCAAGTGTTCTCTTATTTTTGCAAGCTTTCATGAAAGATTTTAAGAGATATTTAATAACTGCGGCGCTGCCTTATGCAAATGGACCGATTCATATCGGGCACCTGGCTGGCGTTTATTTGCCTGCAGATATTTATGTACGCTACCTGCGTGCACAAAAACGTGACGTGAAATTTGTAAGCGGAAGTGATGAGCACGGTGTGCCTATTACTATCCGCGCAATGAAGGAAGGTGTAACACCCAAAGAGATTGTAGATAAATACCACGCAATAATTAAAGACAGCCTGGCACAGATGGGAGTTTCATTTGATATTTATTCAAGAACATCAAACCAGATTCATCATAAAACGGCGAGTGATTTTTTTATCAATTTATACGATAAAGGTTTATTTGAAGAAAAAGAAACAGAGCAGTATTATGATGAGAAGGCAAAAACTTTTTTAGCAGACAGGTATATTATTGGCACTTGCCCGGTTTGCGGAAACCCGAATGCTTATGGCGATCAATGCGAACGTTGCGGATCATCTTTAAGTCCGGAATTGCTCATCAATCCGCGCAGCGCATTAAGCGATGCAACACCAATAAAAAAGAAAACAAAGCATTGGTATTTCCCTTTACAGAATTATGAATCTTTTTTAAAGCAATGGATTTTAGAAGAACATAAAGAATGGAAGAATAATGTATATGGACAATGTAAGAGCTGGTTGGATAACGGTTTGCAATCAAGAGCAATGACTCGTGATAGTAATTGGGGCATTAAAGTGCCATTACCCGATGCTGAAGGAAAAGTTTTATATGTTTGGTTTGATGCGCCGATTGGTTACATCAGTGCAACAAAAGAATTAACGGATAACTGGAAAGATTACTGGCAAAGTGAAGATTCAAGACTGATACATTTTATCGGAAAAGATAATATCGTTTTTCATTGCATAATTTTTCCTGCCATGTTAAAAGCGCATGGTGATTTTGTGTTGCCGGATAATGTGCCTGCCAATGAATTTTTAAATATAGAAGGCGATAAAGTCTCCACTTCACGCAACTGGGCTGTTTGGGTTGATGAATATTTAAAAGATTTTCCGGGTTGTGAAGATGTATTGCGCTATGTGTTGTGCAGCAATGCACCTGAAGCAAAAGACAATGATTTTACATGGAAAGATTTCCAGGATAAAAATAACAGTGAGCTAGCGAGCATATTTGGAAATTTTGTGAACCGCACATTTGTGTTGATGCACAAATTATGCGGAGGAAAAGTTCCTAAACTGCATGAAGATTTGATGGATGATTTGGATAGAACGTTGATTGAAGAAATTAAAAATTCAAAATCAAAAGTTGAAAATGCAATTGAAGAATTTAAGTTTCGCGAAGCATTATTTGAAGTGATTGATCTTTCGCGCAAAGGCAATAAATACATGCAAGAAAAAGAACCGTGGAAGAAAGCGGCGAGCCTTGAGCGATTAGCTGCGAGCGAAGAAAATGGCTCAAAGCTCGAAGCTCACAGCTCACAGCAACTTATTGACAATTGCCTTCATTTATGTTTACAGTTAACAGCAAATCTTGCAATTCTTATCAATCCGTTTCTTCCTTTTACTGCACAGAAATTGTTGCACATGATGAAGGTGGTTGATAAAATTTTGGACTGGGAAAATGCAGGTTCAATAAAATTGCTGAGCGTTGGTTATAGTTTGCGTGCACCTGAAATTTTATTCAGAAAAATAGAAGATAAAGAAATAGAAATGCAGGTTGAAAAATTAAAAAATGGATTAGTAAGAACTGACACAAGTTCTCAGTTACCAGATGCAGTTAACCAAAAATCTGAAACCAGTAATCAGCAACCGCATGAAATAAATCATATAAAATCTGAAATTGTTTACGATGATTTTGCAAAGCTTGATCTGCGCGTTGGTAAAATTGTGTCGGCAGATAAGGTAGCAAAGGCAGATAAATTGTTGAAGCTTGAAATTGATTTAGGTTTTGAAAAACGTACAATTGTTTCAGGCATTGCATTGCATTTTAAAGCAGAAGAAATTGTTGGAAAGCAGGTGGTAGTTGTTGCCAATCTTGCACCGCGCAAAATGCGTGGTATTGAAAGTAATGGAATGATATTAATGGCAGAAGATAAAAGCGGCAAACTGCATTTTGTAAATCCGGATGATGAAACAGATGCAGGAAGTGTGGTGAGCTAATTGAAGTGCGAAAGACCGAAAGTCAGCAAGTCTGTAAAGACATAAAATAACAGCATAAATATTCTTCCGGACTTCCGGTCATGCGGACTTTTGGACTAAAAACTATATCATGAAGAATTTTCCATTGAATCCAAAAATTTTTATTGAGAACAGAAAGCGTTTTATTAAAGAAATGAAACCAAACAGCATTGCCATTTTTAACAGTAATGATGAGGTGCCAAGTAACGGTGATGCATTATACAAGTTTCAGCAAAACACAAGCCTGTATTGGCTTTGCGGTATTGAGCAGGAAGATACAATGGTGGTTTTGTTTCCCGATAATCCTGATAAAAAATATCGTGAAGTTTTAGTGTTGGTAAAACCGGTTGAATTAAAAGAAAAATGGGATGGAAGAAGATTACGTGCTGATGAAGCAAAAGAATCAACAGGCATACAAACCATTGTTTGGCTGGATAGTTTGGATGCATTGCTGCAGAAATGGATTCATGCTGCAGATACAATTTATTTAAACACAAACGAGCATGACCGTAAATCAACTTCGTATTATGCAACACGTGATTACCGTTTTGTGCAAGAGATAAAAGAGCGTTATCCTTTGCATAATTATGAACGTGCTGCTAAGATTTTATTTAAGCTGCGTTCCATTAAAACAAAGTATGAAGCTGAAGTAATTCAAAAAGCAATTGATATAACAGATAAAACATTTCGCCGTTTGCTGCAGTTTATAAAACCTGGCGTAATGGAATATGAAATTGAAGCAGAAATATTTCATGAATTCTTACGCAATCGTGCCAGGGGAGAAGCTTATGGAAGTATTCTTGCAAGCGGTGACCGTGCAAGAACACTGCATTATATTTTTAATAATGAAGAAGCAAAAGATGGTGAATTAATATTAATGGATTTTGGGGCGAACTATGGTGGTTATGCTGCCGATCTTACACGTACAGTTCCGGTAAATGGCAAATTTACAAAGCGTCAAAAAGAAGTATATAATGCATGTTTGCATTTGCACAATTATGCAAAAAGTTTATTGAAGCCTGGGACAATTCTTGCGGATTATCATGAAAAAGTGGGAGATGAGGCCACAAAAGTATTTATGAAGATTGGGCTGCTTACAAAAGAAGATGTAAAGAATGAAGACAAAGAAAACCGCGCCTACAGGAAATATTTATATCATGGCATTTCGCATCATTTAGGGTTAGATGTACATGACCTTGGAACTTTTACTGAGCCATTAAAAGAAGGCATGGTGCTTACCGTTGAGCCGGGAATTTATATTGAACAGGAGCAAATGGGTATTCGCATTGAAAATAATGTTTGGCTTACAAAAGATGGTAATATTGATTTAATGAAAAATATTCCGATAGAAGTGGACGAGATTGAGAGGTTGATGAAGCCCACCTAAATCCTCCCTAAAGGGAGGACTTCGACCTTCAAAATAATTCATAGATTTTTATAAAATTTTAAAATTTAATTACTCCCCTTTAGGGGATGGGGGCTTATGAAACAAATTCCAAACTTATTTACGCTGCTTAATCTCTTCTTTGGTTGTATTGCAATTGTATATATCCTTCAGCCTGGATTAGTGCCTTTATATAATTCTGCAGACTTAACATTAATTCCTGATGTTACAGACTTAGGAACACAGTATGTTAGCATTCCTGAACAAATGTTCATGGCATCTTTATTTATAGGTCTTGCAGCAGTAATAGATTTTTTTGATGGCTTTGTTGCAAGATGGATGAAAGCAACATCTGCAATTGGCGCGCAGTTAGATTCACTGGCTGATGTGGTTAGTTTTGGAGTGGCGCCATCATTAATAATATACCAGTTTTTGCGTTTATCATTTGCACAGCAGGATAATGGCTTAGATGTAAATATGATCTTTTTAATGCCTGCATTTTTAATTGCTTGTGCAGGTGCATACAGGCTTGCAAGATTTAATATTGATACTGAAAACACAACATATTTTAAAGGTGTTCCAATTCCGGCAAACGGTTTATTGATTGCTTCGTTTCCATTAATTTACTGGACGAATAATTATACAATTGTTACTGAGGTTCTGATAAATCCATGGTTTTGGTATGCATTTATTCTTCTCCTTTCATGGCTTATGATCTCAAATAAACCAATGCTGGCATTAAAATTTTCAAACATCAATGCAAAAAAAATATTGCCATTTATAATTATTGCTATTGTTGCTATTGTTTCATCATTCTTTATTCAATGGCTTGCAGTGCCTTTAAGTTTTTTGGTATATGTTATTTTATCTTTGCTCAACAAACAATCAACATGACGTATAATGTTCAGATAAAAGTTATGCTGTTAAAAGACTTGCTCGATCCGCAGGGAAAAGCTGTGCAGGCAGGGTTAAAAAATTTAGGGTTTAATGGTGTGAATGATGTGCGCATCGGCAAGCATATTACTTTACAAATAGATGCTGGTTCAGAAGAAGAAGCTAAACAACTTGCAGATGATGCTTCAAAAAAATTGCTCGCCAATCCTGTTATGGAATTTTATGAAATTGAAATGGTAAATTAAATAATCTGGCAATTTGAGAATTTGAAAATTTGAGAATTGAAGCCAAATTTTCAAATTAGCATATCTTCAAATTTTCAAATTAACATGCTCTATCTCGTTCCAACTCCGCTCGGAAATTTAAAAGATATTACACTGCGTGCGCTTGATGTATTAAATGCTGTTGATGTTATTTTGTGTGAAGACACCCGCACTTCGTCCAAACTGTTGCAGCATTATCAAATCCAAAAACCTGTATCGCCGTATCATCAACATAACGAGCATAAAATTCTTTCTCATCTTATTGAACAGTTGCTGGCAGGAAAAACAATGGCCTTAATAACAGATGCAGGCACACCGGGCATTTCTGATCCTGCATTTTTATTAGTAAGAGAATGTTTAAAAAATAATATTAAAGTTCAATGTTTGCCCGGCGCAACTGCCTTTGTTCCGGCATTGGTGAACAGCGGCTTACCTATAAACAGGTTTGTATTTGAAGGATTTCTTCCCTTAAAAAAGGGCAGGCATACTTTACTCTCTCAACTTGCAAATGAGCAAAGAACAATGGTTTTTTATGAAAGCCCTGTGCGTCTTGTTAAAACTTTACATGACTTTATTAACTATTTCGGCAATGAAAGAAAATGCAGTGTTAGCAGAGAGTTAACAAAGATGTTTGAAGAAAATTTTCAGGGAAGTTTGTACGAAGTTTGCAACCACTTCTCAAACAAAAGCCCCAAAGGTGAAATTGTAATTGTTGTTGAAGGCAAGCTTTAATTAATTATGAAAAAATCATTTCTGCTATTTTTATTTTTTTCTGCCGTGTTTTTTTCAAGTGCGCAGATAAGAAAAATTCCTGCTGATGTTACAGATGCTTTTACAACACGTTATCCGCACGCAACAAGAGTTGAATGGAAAGATAAGCTGCATTATTTTGAAGCAACTTTTGAATTAAACGGTTCAACAATAACTGCAGATTTCTCATCTAAAGGCGAATGGGAAGGCAGCGAGTGCAAAGTAAATTTTGACCAGTTGCCTGATGAAGTAAAAGACGGATTTGAGAAAAGTAAATATGCTGACTGGCAAAAAAATTCAGCTTATGAAGTGCAGGAATTGGGCAAGCCCATGCAGTATCGTTTTAGTGTTCAAAAATCCGGCATTCAGAAAAAGAATTTATATTTTGATATCAACGGCAAGCTGTTGAAAGAATCTATGATTTTATAAAATTTTTCCCTGTCGGTTGTGCCTGATAATACACCGCCAGGTTTCTTGTATCTTAATTTATTTACAGATGAATATCAAAATAAGCACAGGCTTATCAGTTGGTTTATTTTTTTCTTGTTTGATTTTAAATGCGCAACCTGACCGATGGCAACAACGCATTGCATATAATATAAACGTGAACATGAATGTTGTTACCAATCAGTTTGCCGGCATTGAAAAAATTGATTACTGGAATAATTCTCCTGACACGCTTAACCGCGTTTTTTTTCATCTTTACTGGAATGCATTTCAGCCAAACAGTATGATGGATGTGCGCAGCCGTGAGCTTGGTAAAACATTATTAGGAACGGATAAAGATGGTAACCCGATTTATGATTGGGATGAACGTGTTGCAGACCGTATTCAGCATTTGCAGCCAAATGAAATTGGTTATGACAGCACAAGATATGTAAAGCTGAATGGTGTAAATCAAAATTTAATATATCATGAAACGATATTGGAAGTTGATTTAAAAACACCTTTGCTGCCGCATTCAAAAAATAGTTTTGAAGTTGCTTTTAATTGCCAGGTTCCAATACAGATAAGAAGAAGTGGACGCGATAATGCTGAGGGCATTCGTTACAGCATGAGCCAGTGGTATCCAAAAATGGTGGAGTATGATTACCAGGGTTGGAATGCAAACCCATACATAGCAAGAGAATTTTATGGTGTTTGGGGCGATTATAATGTAAATATCAGCATTGATAAAACCTACATGCTTGCTGGTTCAGGCACTTTGCAAAATGCAAATGATGTTGGATTTGGTTATGGACAGTCAACCGACAACAGTCAACCGTCAACCGCAAACAAAAACAGTCAACGGTCAACGGTCAACAGTCAACTTACCTGGAAATTTGCCGCACAAAATGTGCACGATTTTGTTTGGGCTGCAGATACAGCTTATACAATGATCAAAAAACAAATACCAAACGGCCCGTTGTTTTATTTTGTATACAAGAAAGTAGATTCATTACAGGCCGCATGGGAAAATGTTGCCAACACAATCGAAAAGGCTTATCCGTTTATTGCAAAAACTTTTGGCGCATATCCTTACAAAAATTATTCTTTCGTACAAGGTGGTGATGGCGGTATGGAATATCCGATGGCAACACTTATCAAAAATGCAAGTGTTGGAACAGCTATTCATGAATTTATGCATAGCTGGTACCAGGGGATGATGGGCACAAATGAAAGCTTATATCCATGGATGGACGAAGGCTTTGCAACATATGCTGAATTGCGAACAAGCGCCTGGTTAAAAAAAGATACCGGATTTGCTTTTATTAATTCATATAACTCTTATTTCAGAATTGTAAAGAGCGGGAAAGAAGAAGCGTTGAGCACACATGCAGATCATTACAACACAAATTATGCTTATGGTGTTGCATCTTATTCAAAAGGCTCAATGTATTTATCTCAGTTAGGTTATATAGTTGGCGAAGAAAACCTTGATAAAATTTTACTGGAATATTATAATGAATGGAAGTTCAAACATCCAACTCCAAATGATTTTATCCGCATCGCAGAAAAAATTAGCGGCATTGAATTGCAGTGGTATAATCAATATTGGATTAATACCACGCGAACAATTGATTATGCCATTGGCGATATAAACATGAATGGAAATAATGCAGGCATTACTTTAAAACGTTTAGGTTTAATGCCCATGCCTGTTGATGTTTTAATTACATATAAAGATGGAACACAGGAGTTGCATTATATTCCGATGGACTTAATGTTTGGTGCAAAACCTGCAGAAAATAATATTAAAAGAATTGTGCATGATGAATGGAAATGGGTTGATCCTGAATATAGCTTTACCATTACAAAACCTGTTACTGATATTAAATCAATTGAAATAGATCCATCTCAGCGCATGGCTGATGTAAGCAGGATAAATAACAAAATTGTAGTTCCATAACTATACACGCAACATACAAACCGGAAGAATTGATTTTTGTATTAATTGCTTCACCACCAGGTAATCAAACCAGGTTCAGGTTCAGTTTATTTTTAAGTAAAAGCCGGTAATTTTTAATTTGGAGAGAATAAGGTATGAGGCTATTTTTGCCTGCTTTTTTGGAGGACATAAAAAAACTTAGGATGTGTCAAACTGTTTTTCGTTTTTCCGCGTACTGCTTAACCTTCGTACTTTTCCTAAATCTTATTTCGTGCACAACAGAACGCGTAGCCTATTTTAAAGATGTTCCTGATTCCGCTTCTGCTAAAAGAGTTTTGCAATCATTACCACCCGCTGAAGCTGCTATTGTACGGCCGGATGATGTACTGAATATTACGATACAAACATTAGACCCTGCGGCCAATACGTTGCTTAACCAGGGTAATCTTCCTGTAAATTCAGGAGCAGTTACAGGCTCAAGTACCAATACAACCACGCAGGCAGTTATCTCCGGTTATTTGGTTAATAAAGATGGGTATGTGCATCTGCCTTACATTGGAGACGTAATGGTAAAGGGATTGACATCTGACCAGGTAAAAGAACTGGTTGTTCAAAAAATTTCTGTTTATTTTAAAGATCCTGTTGTTAACGTAAGGTTTACTAATTTTAAGATAACTGTTTTGGGAGAAGTAAGAAACCCAACAACATTTCTTCTGCCTAACGAAAACCCAACAATTTTTGACGCACTGGGCCTCGCAGGCGATATAACTTTATATGGAAGACGTGATAATGTAATGCTGATAAGAAGTGAAGCTGATGGCAAAAAGGATATTGTACGGCTTAATTTAGATAGTACCAGTGCAATTACATCGCCTTATTTTTATCTTAAGCCTAATGATGTTTTATATGTAGAACCAACAGCAGACAGAGTGGCGGGCACCAGCGAATACAGAACAAGAGATATTGCGATTATAGCCAGTGCTCTTTCTTTAATGGTAATAATTGTTGCACGCCTTATTCAATAATAATTTAAAGCAACCTTTTTTTATTGAGGCTGATTGATAAATCTAAACCGGTTTTATGCAGGATTTAAGTAATACTGAATTTACAACAAATAATGCCAGCCAGCACCAGGATGTTGATATAAAATTTATAGTTGCAAAAATTTTTGGTAATTGGTACTGGTATTTATTTTCTCTCATTTTATTTGTTGGCATTGGAATATTGATAGATATTTTCGTATCACCACATTATACTGTTACAGGCAGGGTTATGGTAACGGGTTATAACTCGCAGGGTAAAGCAATAACCGGCACAGATGAATCCACCGTATTAAATAAGCTTGGTTTATTTTCAGTACCAAACTCTGTAAGCAATGAAATGGAAATTATCCATTCCAGAACGCTTGTTGAAAAAACAGTTCGTGACCTTCAGTTAAATGTTACTTACTGGGGACAAGGGCCAATTCGTTATGAAGAAATTTACAAGAATTCGCCATACTTTATAAAGCTGTTATCTCTTAAAAATATTACCAGTCCTGTTGAATATGATGTAAGAGTAACAGATGATGGCAATAAAGTAAAATTTGAAGATGAAGACAGCGATACCACATTCACACTTTCTTTTGGCGATACACTGCATACATGGTACGGAAGCTGGGTGTTGGTTAAAAATGATAATGCTGTTGAAGTTGGCCCTAAGCATAAGTTAGGAATGATAATAAACGGTTATGCTGCTACCATCTATACTTACATGGAGAATATTTCCGCGGCAACAACCAATGAACTGGTGAATATAATTGATCTTTCTATAAGCGGAACTACGCCTGAAAAGAATGAAGACATGCTTAAGCACCTGATAGGTTTATATATACAGTCTGATATTGCGGATCATAATAAAGTTGCAGACAGCACCATTGCATTTATAGATAACAGGCTTGTTGGTGTATCTGAAGATTTAACCAGTGTGGACAGGGATATAGAAAGATTCAAGAAAACAAATAAGCTTACTGATCTTACTAATGATGCCAATGAATTACTGCAAACAAGTACTACAGTAAATCAAAGTATGGCTGATAAGCAGGTGCAATACAAAGTTCTTGACGACCTGGAAGCGTATCTGCAGGACGACCGTAATAATACACGCATCATGCCTACAACAGCACCAATCCAGGATCCTGCTTTTGTGCAAACACTTGATAAATACAATTCACTTGAACTGCAAAGACAAACATACCTGCAAACCTCAACTGAAAATAATCCTAACGTAAAAAGCATTGACATTCAGCTTGGCCAATTACGCGGCGATATGCTGAGTATGATGAGAACTTATAAAAAAGGTATTAATACAGAGCAAAGTGACCTTGAATCACGTAACGCACAAATGCAGGGCTCAATACAAAAAGTACCAACACAACAGCGCATGTTTCTTGATTTTACAAGGAGACAAAATGTTTTGGAAGGCCTTTATACTTATTTGTTGCAAACACGCGAACAAACTGCTGTTTCAAAATCAAACGACATTGCTCCGATACGCGTTATTGATGAACCCGTACGTGCCCCATTGCCTTACTTCCCTAATCTTGTTATAATAATTGCTGCTGCAATTTTTCTTGGTCTTCTCATACCGTCAGTAGTTATTTTTATGCGTGAATTATTAAACAGGCGTGTAATAACTGCAGATGATATCAGTAATTATACAAATGTTCCGGTAGTTGCTGGCATCAGCCATAATAAATACCGCAAACAAAAAATTGTAACTAACGATTCAGGTACTGCTATTGCCGAACAGTTTAGAGCGCTTAGAACAAACCTCAATTTCTTAATGCCCGGAGCTGGTGAAAAAACGTTAATGACAACATCAAGCATGGGTGGCGAAGGCAAATCATTTATTGCGCTTAACCTTGCAAATGTGCTTGCAGTATCAGGCAAAAAAGTATTATTAATGGAGCTTGATTTGCGCAAGCCGCGTATTTCTTCCGCATTGCATATTGAAAATATTGGAGGATTTTCAGATTATGTAGTTTCTGATATTAAAGTGAAAGACATTATCAAACCATCTAATGCGCATCCTAACTTATACTTAATTAATTCAGGAACTATTCCTCCAAATCCTGCAGAGCTTTTAGTGCATGAAAGAGTGGAAAAGCTGTTCAGCGAAGTAAAAAATGAATTCGATTATATTGTAATTGATTCTCCTGCTATAGGTCTTGTTACAGATTCTTTATTATTAAGCCGGTATGCTGATGTGGTTTTGTATGTAATTCGTCAGCGTACTACATACAAAAAACAGGTGCATATTGTACAAGGGCTGGCAAATGAAAGAAGATTTAAGAAACTTGATATAATTTTTAATGATATAAAATCAATACCCGGATATGGATATGGTTACGGCTATAAATACCGTTCCGGTTATTATGAAGACCGTAAACCTTTCTACAAAAAAATCTTTGATTTTGGTAAAAAGAAAACAACGGGAGAAATTTAATATCTCAGCTAATCGATAATATCTATGCCATAAGATTACGATAGCGTAGCTTATGGCATAATCGTTATAATACGTTTCTGGTTCAATATGGTTAAAAAGAAACAGGTAATACAATCCGGTGCATGGCAAATGCTTAATGTAAGCGTTAAAGTGTTTTCGCAATTTGCGTATTATGCTGTTATGGCCCGCCTGTTGTCAAAATCGGAACTGGGTATTTTTGCGTTGCTTAATTCTTTTATGAACTTTGGTAACATGCTTGGCGATGGCGGCATGGGTGACGCTTTATTGCAGCGAAAGCAGATTGATAAGCAACATGTAAATGCAGCTTTTTATTCAGGCATTGTGCTTGCTTTAATTATTTATGGAGGAGTATATTTTCTTGCGCCATGGGCAGCTGACTTTTATAAGCAGCCGCCGCTTACATTTTCTCTCCGCATCTTTAGTGTTATTTTTCTTTTTGCAGCTATCTACTCAGTTTCTTTTGCGCAATTGCAAAGAAGATTTGCATTTAAAAAAATATTTATTGCCGATGGTGTAGTGCTGCTTATATCAAATGTATTGGGTATAGTGTTGGCATTTTATGGTTATGGTTTTATGTCGCTTGTTTGGTCACAGATATTTTATTTCGGTACAGAAATGCTGTTGCTGTTATATTTCGCACCTATTCAGCTTAAACTTGGATTTTCAAAAAAACACTGGAAAGATTTAATTGGATACGGAACAGGTTTAACCCTTATCCGCCTGAACACATATATAGTAAATTTTGGGATTATACTGGAAGTAGGGAAACTTGTTTCAACGGCTGTATTAGGTGTTTTCGACAGAAGCTTCCGCATCATGAATATACCGCAGCGTTTTTTATATGATATGATACAGCGTGTAATGATGCCCGCAATGGTTAAAAAAAATGATCAGCCAAAAGGCACTTACGCAGTATTCTCAAAAACACTTTCACTTATTATAACCGGCTTATTGCCATTAACCGTTTTTCTTATTTTATTCAGCAGGCAAATTGTTTTAATTCTGCTGGGAAAAAGATGGCTGGATGCTGTTCCGCTGCTGCAGATATTTTTTCTTAATCTTCCTTTGCGCACAACGGCAAGCCTCGGCGATATGCTGCTGCGCGTACACGGATATATTAAGCTTAACCTCATACGCAAAGTGCAGAATTCAGTTATAATTTGTGTGCTGATATATGTAGGTTATAGGTTAGACGGATTAACCGGTATTGCCTGGAGCATTTTTATTTCCACACTTATTTCTTATTTAATGATGATGGCAATAGTTAGAAAAAGAATATTTCCGGCAGATTGGAAAAGACTTGTATTTAAACCTTATTATAACGGCGTAATACTTTCTGTTTGCGGCGCGCTGCCTTGCTTTCTTGTTTATTATGGTATTCATTATTTTATTAAACAGGAAATAATCGCTTTTAGCATATTGTGCGTTATAGCAGCGGCTGCAGGTATATATCTCTTTATCAAAAAGCCTGCAGTGCTTGGCAATGATATTGTTTATATTCAAAGTGATTTTTTACAGATGTTTAAAAGAAAACGGAAACTTAAAGCAGCTGTAATTTCAAAAAATACAGTAGCAGATAAACTGCAGCAATAACTTCTATTATGCAAAAAGTAATACTAACTTTTAAATAATTTTGAACTGATAAGCAGATTATGTATTCCTCCATTTCAAATAAGCCCGTTGCAAATGATTCGCCTTATATAAAGCTTAGCGATATTAGTTTTCTCACTGTCATGTGTATAGTAAGCGGCGTATTGTATTACTGTCTTGTTAAGTCAACTTCAATGCCGCTTGTTGCAATAGCAATTCCGCTATGTCTTTATAATAGATCTTTCACCTTTCCTATGTTGCTCACTATTGCACTTTGCCAGGGTGCTTTTGAAGCCGCTGAAGTAACGCAGAGCAGTGCTACCCAGAGTACGGATTTTTCAGAAACACTTATTCTTGCTGCTGTTACTCCGATGCTTTTTTATGATTTAACAAGTAATAAAATAAGCAGGATAATACCATATAGGTTTGTAATCTTTTATGTAATATTTATTTTCTTTGTTATACAGGGATTATTCGTGTATTATCAGTATCCGCAAAATTATAAGTTGCTTATTCTTATTCATGCCAAATGGTCGCCGGTTTTACATTCTATAATGAAATGCATAAAAATTGTATTTTATATTTTTTATTTAAGAGTGCTTATAAATTATCCTGTAGAAAAAAACTTAAAAACACTTGAATTAACGCGGCGTTTTGTGCCATTTATTCTTATTGTGCTTGTTGTAAATCTTTTGCTTAACGGGCGGTCACAAAGTGGCGCCGGCTATAGCGGTACATTGCAGTTAGGCGATACCCATCACGGAAATTTTACGGCACAGCTTTGCGCCATGTCAATATATTGCTATATAACTTTTTTTATGCGTAAAGTAAGTTTGGTTACAAAGGGGTTTGCCTTGCTTGCTATTGCTGCTGTTGGTGTTTCTATCATGGAAATGGGATCAAGAAACGGGCTGTTATCTTTCGCTTTGGTTTGCCTCATAGGCTTTATTATAAACATGCGGCGCAAAAGCTGGAGCTTTATATTTTTATGGTCTTTATTAGCATTTGTGGCCACAGCAATTACTGTTGCATTATCACTTAATGCGCCAACAGTACAAAGAGCAATTTATATGACCAGGCAGGGCGGTGGAGACCGAGTATATTATTGGGAAGCCGGTGCAAAAGCATTGGTAGAACATCCTGTTTTTGGCAGAGGTGGCGATGAATCTGCATCTCAGGCGGTAGTGGCAGAATATGCGCCTGCAGGCACACAGGATAAAGTAATGCATAATACCTATCTTGAAATGGCAGTTGAATACGGATTTATAGGACTTCTGTTTTACCTGGCACTTTTATTTGCTGCATTAAAATGGGGATACAGGTTGTATAAGCTGGCTGTAGAAAAAGGCAACTTATTAATTGCAGCACCGCCAATAAGCTATCTTATATTAATGATTGCAGCATGTTTTGTAAGCGATGTATGGGATACTTCTATCTGGTACAATTTAAGTATGGTATTTGCACTTGCAATACAACTGGTGTATAATGAATATATCAACAAGAAAAAAATAAATCCGAAAATAACTTTTGCGCAGGCAATATCTCAACCGGTTTAATTACTTTACTTCTTTATTTTTTCCTTTCCACCACTTCTCCACAGTGCATAGAGTGTTAATTCTTCCCTTTATAATTATGGTTATGTTCGCATAGTTAAGGTAAGTATACAACTTATTGTTTTTAACACGTTATAGGGGTATAAGTAAAATGATCTCTCATGAAGTTAAAGCAGCTTGAAATAAAAGGTTTTAAAAGTTTTGCCGATAAAACCATTTTAAATTTTGATGAAGGCATTACCGGTATCATTGGTCCAAACGGATGCGGCAAAAGTAATATTATTGATTCTATACGCTGGGTAATCGGTGAACAGAAAATATCACAACTGCGCAGCGAAAATTTAGAAGCGCTTGTTTTCAATGGTTCTAAAACACGCTCTGCCAGCGGGCTTGCAGAAGTTAGCCTCACTTTTGAGAATACAAAAAATCTCTTACCAACCGAGTTTAATATAGTTACGGTAACGCGCCGTTTTTTTAAAAACGGGGAGAGTGAATATCGTCTGAATGATGTTGCCTGCCGTTTAAAAGATATTCATAATCTTTTTTTAGATACAGGTATCAGCAATGATAGCTATGCCATTATTGAATTGGGAATGGTAGATGATATTATTAAAGATAAAGACAACAGCCGCCGCAGAATGCTGGAACAGGCTGCCGGCATAACCATTTACAAAACAAGAAAAAAAGAAGCGAAGCTTAAATTAGATGCAACTGAAAGCGATCTTAGCCGTATTGAAGATCTTTTATTTGAAATACAAAACCAGCTAAAAATTGTAGAAAGCCAGGCAAAAAAAGCAGAGAAATATCATGAAATAAAAAAGGAATACAAACAGGTTTCAATTGAACTGGCCAAAGCGGCGTTGGAAGGGTTTAATCTAACTTATAAAGAATTAAATAAACAGCAGGAAGAAGAAACGGATAAGAAACATGCACTGGATGCTGAAATTGCAACCGGCGATGCAGCACTCGAAAAAGACCGCACTGATTTTTTGGCGCAGGAAAAATCATTGCAGGAACAACAACATAATTTTAATGAACTTGTACAGCAATTGCGCATGCAGGAAAACGAAAAAAATCTTGCATCGCAACGCCTGCATTATTTAAAAGAAAAAGATGCATCGCTGAAAGAATTTTTAGAGCGTGCAACAGGACAATTAAAGAATATTGAAGACTCTATTCAATATACACAATTGCAGCATCAAAAAGAAGAAATTGCGCTGCAGCAACTAAAAGATAAACTTGGGGCAAGCAGAACAGAAACTGAAGCTAAAAGAACTTTGCTTGATGAAAAACGCTCTTCAACTGATAAAGTGCGCAGCACCCATTTGCAAACACAGCGCAAACAATTTGATGCAGAAAAAAAAGTAGCTGTTGCAGAAACATCGGTTCATAATCTTCAGCGCAGTATAGCACAGGTTGAACAGGAGCAGCAGGTACGTGCAGAACAATTAAAACAACTTGAACAAGAAGTCGCAGCAAAAGCAAACGCGCTTCAGGAAAAGCAACAATTACTACAACAATTAAAAGAACAGCACGAAGTAACAAGGCAACAGATATTGCAATCGCAAAGCGAGCTGGAAACTTTGCGTGCAAAACTTACTGAAGAAAACCGTAAACTGGATGCAAAACGCAATGAGCATGACCTGTTGAAAAGCCTTGTTGATTCAATGGAAGGTTATCCTGAAAGCGTAAAATTTCTGCATAAGAATACAGAATGGAATACACAGGCGCCGATTCTTTCAGACATTATTTATGTGCAGCAGGAATATCGAACCGCAGTTGAAAATGTTTTAGCGCCATATCTTAATTATTACATCGTAAATAACCTGGAAGAAGGTTTGCGCGCTGTTGATCTTTTAGATAAAAGCAAAAAAGGAAAAGCAAATTTTTTATTGCTGGATAAAATTTCAGGCATTAATACAGAAACGCATCAGCCTTCATTTACAATTAAAGCTTTAGATGTAATTGAAGTAGATGAGCAATATAAAAAACTCGCTGAATATTTACTGGGGAATGTATTTATTGCAGAAAATGATGAAGCATTAAACAATAGCAATGGCGCTGTTGTATTGGAACGCACAGGCAAATATGTAAAAGGGAAATATACGCTTAGCGGCGGAAGTGTTGGTTTGTTTGAAGGCAAAAGAATCGGCCGTGCAAAAAATTTAGAAAAGCTGCATGAAGAGATTACAACGCAGGAGAAAATTGTAACCACATTAAAAGCAACAATTCAGAAAAAACATAACGAGGTTATTGGTTATAATGAACAGCTGAAAGAAAACTTAATTCGCCAAACAGAAACAGAAATCAACCAGCTTACAAATAATCTTTTTGCTGCACGAAATAAAATGGAAAACCTGCAGAACACGCAGCAAAATGCAGCAAAGCAAATGCAGGAAATGCAAACGCGTTTGCAAAATGAACAGGAAATTATTGAAGCGATCCGTAAAGAATTCATTTTATTAAATGAAGAATTATCAGCAACAACTGCTGCAATACAGGAAGCTGAAGAAGCATATAAAACAGCAGAGCAGGATTATCGTTTGGCTTCAGGAAATTACAATGAAACCAATATTGCTTTTACAAAACTGCAAAGCAAATTAGCGGCTTTGCAACAGGAAGTAGATTACAAACAAACGCAGTTAAAGGATCTGTATACACAAATAGAACAAAACACAACACAGGCTGCAGAAGTAAGCACGCAGATAACAGAAAGCACGCAAACATTAGCAGCAACAGCAGCAGCCTTACATACATTGCTGCATTCAAAAGAAGCCGAAGAGAAGAGATTAAATGAAGCGGATGCAGCTTATTATAACCATAGAAATGCATTGCAGCAAAAAGAAAGTGAGCTTCGCCATAAAACAAAAACCCGCGAATTAATTGACCAGTTACTTATTGAAATCAAAGACAAGCTGAATGAACTGAAATTAAATCTGGCAGGCATGCGTGAACGTTTGCATGTTGAATTTAAAATTGAACTGGATGATATTTTAGATGAGCAGCGAACCACAACTTCAACAACAGAAGAACTGCAGGCTTCATCAGACCGTATGCGCAAGCGCCTCGAAAATATTGGCGAAGTAAATCCAACCGCCATTGAAGCTTTTGTTGAAATGAAAAAACGCTATGAGTTTATCCTCGAACAAAAGCAGGATCTTGTAAGCGCTAAAGAAAGTTTATTGCAAACAATAGAAGAAGTGGAGTTAACGGCTAACCAGCAATTCCTTGACACATTCAATAAAGTGCGTGAAAATTTTCAGCGCGTATTTAAAGCCTTATTTACAGAAGAAGATACAGCCGATCTTGTGCTTGAAAACCCGGATAATCTTGCTGAAACAAGTATTGATGTAATTGCAAAACCTAAAGGCAAAAGACCTTCAAGTATTTCACAGCTTAGCGGCGGCGAAAAAACCTTAACGGCAACAGCATTATTGTTTTCAATATATCTTATAAAACCTGCACCATTTTGTATTCTGGATGAAGTGGATGCGCCGCTTGATGACGCTAATGTTGGTAAATTCACTAATATGATTCAACAGTTCAGCGATAACTCACAGTTCATTATTGTTACACACAACAAAACAACAATGAGCACTGTAGATGTTATATATGGCGTAACCATGCAGGAGCCAGGTGTAAGTAAACTCGTGCCTGTAGATTTCAGAAGCCTGAATTAAATAAACGGTCGGACGATTTTAAACCGTCCGACCGATAAAAATTTTACTTATCTTTTTTTTCCTCTTTTTTATTTTTATCTTTTCCGCCGCTAAAAATTTTCTGCAATAAAGTTTTGTGATCACCTGTATCTGTACCAACAGAGCTTATATTTATCTGGTTATCTACACTCGGCATAAGCGCCTGGATAAATGCATTCTTCAACAACTCCCAAACGGCTTCAACGATGTTTGTGTTTGAGCCTGCAAAACTTCCTTCAACAGGCACTTTTGTGGCAATCTGGTCTTTCTTATGATTTTCCAAAACTGTACCTGCTGCACCAACAATTGTTTCCCATGCTTTCTGAAAAAAATTATCTTTTTTATCTTCAGGGCCAACCACATCAAGATCTTTTATAATTGGCTTTATATAACCTTTGTATTTTCCATCCTTTGCGGCAAATTCTGTATATAGACCAAGTGTGCCTTTATTCACATCAAAATCTCCGTATGCTTTAAAAAAATCATTCAGTTGCACAAGGCTTGCATTTTTTATTTCTGCATTCATATCAAACTTTGTTTTTTGTACAAGCGCATCCATTTTCATATTCATAGTAAGCGTGCCGCCATATACATTTGCACGCGCTGTTACAGGTGAAGGGAGCTCTGTTTTATTGTCTTCAACATTTTTTAAATTTTGTGCAAGAATATAAGCCTGCTGCAATGAAATATCAACCTTTGGTGTTGCACCTGCATCCACATAATGAATGCTGCCGTTATTGATCTCAAGGCGGTTAATTTTTAAAGGCATAAAATCTTTCAGCACTTTTCTGAAATCGTTGGTATCTTTTTTAACATCGCCAATTTCTGTTTTGTCTTTTGTGAAAATTAACCTGGGTGTATTGAACACCAGTTCGCCAACCAGCCTGCCATGAAACAACGATTTCCATTCTACAGAAAGATCAATATTATTAACCTTAAAGAACTCTGTTTGTTTTTTTGAAGCGGAATCAACCTTATTTAAATACATATTGTTGATCTTATAAGCACCACGATATAAAGCCACATCAATATCTTCAATGTGTCCATAATAACCGTTCATTTCTGCCAGCGATTTATTGCAATAATGCAGTAAAATAGAAGGCAATAACAGCCTGAAGATTATCAGCACAACTACAATTGCGGTAATAATTTTCCATGTTTTCGTAAAATGAAATTTCTTTTTTCTTTTAGCCATTTAATATTGTTCCTTATTCACACAAATAAAAAACATGCCATAACCATCCAATTAACTTATGAAGTTGAATGTTCAGCGTAATACAATTATTTTTATCTAAATATTAAAGAATGAACAAGATTTTTATATTGGTTTGCTTTATTGCTGCTATAAGTGCTGTACAGGCGCAAAAAACTTATTCGCTCATTTCTCCAAACGGCGATGTACAAATAAATATTAATGCTGCTGCAAAGCTTACCTGGAGTGTATTGCAGCAATCACAAATTATTATTGCGCCATCAGCAATTGGTATGCATTTGCAAAATGGAGAAGTATTAGGAAATAATGCACAAATAATATCAACCAAAAAAGAAAATATCAACGCAATTATTCCTGCTTTATTCTATAAAAAAGATACGATAGTTGATAATTACACACAGCTCACATTAAACTATAAAGGTGATTATGGTGTAATATTTCGGGCTTACAACGATGCGGTTGTTTATCGTTTTTTTACAAAGAAGAAAGACAGCATCACCATACAATCAGAAGATGCAGAATTTAATTTTGCAAGTGACGACAGTGCATGGATTCCTTATTCAAACGATCCGCACAACGGAGATAAATACCAATGTTCGTTTGAAAATATTTACCAGCATATTCCTTTATCACAGTTTGTAAAAGATACGGTTGCTTTTGCGCCGGTTCTGATTGATTTACCTAACAATAAAAAAGCATTAATAACTGAAGCTGATTTGGAAGAATTTCCGGGAATGTTTTTAACGAATGCAACAAACGGTTTTGGTTTGCGTGCAGATCATGCACCATATGCATTAGAACAATTACAAAATGAACGAAATCCTGTGCAGGCTTTAGTTACAAAACGCGCAGATTATATTGCCAGAACACAAGGCACAAGAAATTTTCCATGGCGTGTTGTTGTTATCAGCAATAACGATAAAGACTTATTGAATAATGATATGGTTTATCGTTTGGCTTCGCCCAACCGTGTTACAGATGTTTCGTGGATAAAACCCGGCAAAGTTGCATGGGATTGGTGGAATGACTGGAATATTTCTCATGTTGATTTTCATGCAGGCATCAATACAGAAACTTATAAATACTATATAGATTTTGCATCTGCAAATCATATTGATTTTATTTTATTGGATGAAGGATGGAGCGATGATAAAGACATTATGAAGATTGTTCCTGCAATTGACCTGAAAGAAATAATCAGTTATGCTGCGCAAAAAAATGTTGGTGTTTGGCTGTGGATGGGTTCTTATCCGCTTGATGAAAAAATGGAAGAGATATTTACAACTTATTCAAAAATGGGTGTGAAAGGTTTTAAGATAGATTTTATGGATCGTGATGATCAGCCCATGGTTGACTATTATTATCGCGTTGCGAAAGCTGCTGCAGACAATCATATTATGGTTGACTTTCATGGTGCATATAAACCAACCGGTTTAAATAGAACTTATCCAAACGTTGTAAATTTTGAAGGTGTGCATGGCCTGGAACAAATGAAATGGGGACATGATGACCAGGTTACCTATGATGTATCTATTCCATTTATCCGCATGGTAGCAGGACCGATGGATTACACACCCGGCGCTATGCGTAATGCAACAAAACAAAGTTTTCGTCCAATCAACGATATGCCGATGAGCCAGGGCACACGCTGCCATCAGCTGGCTATGTATATTATGTTTGAAGCACCGTTTGAAATGTTGAGTGATAATCCCAACGCTTACATAAGAGAACAGGAGAGCACGAATTTTATAAGTGCAGTGCCAACAACATTTGATGAAACGATTGCGATTGATGGAAAGGTTGGTGAATATTGTTTGATAGCAAGACGAAAAGGCAGCACTTGGTATATTGGTGCTATGAATAACTGGACTGACCGCGATATGACGGTTGATTTATCATTTTTGAAAACAGGAAACTATCAGGCAACAATTTTTAAAGATGGCGTAAATGCTGATCGCGATGCTACGGATTATGCAACAGAAACAAAACCTGTTTCTGCAACTGATAAATTAACGCTTCATTTGGCAAGTGGTGGCGGATGGGCAGCAAAGATTGAGATGAAATAAAGAATTGTGTTGCTTAAGCGTTGCATCATTTAATTCAATGGTTTGCCTGATGTAAAACTTTTATCGCAATATGTAAAGAAAAAGCTGTCTTATGTGTAAACTATATAATTAACGAGCCGGTTAGATTTAATTTGAAGTATGAAGCGGAGATTTTTTATAAGAAGATATATCTGGCATTTTATTTTCTGGCTGATATTTTTTGCAGGCTGGTATTTTATGCGCTACCAGGCTTTCTCTACAAAAATGCTGGCTGCACAACTTACCGCAATAAAAGTTATTGATCTTGCCGTGATGGTTTATATCAGTAATTATATTTTAGTGCCGCAGTTGTTGTATAAAAAAAAATATGTTTTGTTTGGCGGTTGTTATGTACTGCTTGTTTTTTGTTTCAGCGTTTTAAAGATGAAAATTGAGGGTTTGGTAATGCACAACCCGGGAATTTTCAGCACTAATTTTAAAGGAAGGATTTATGATAACATCATTCCGCATTTTTTGCTTGTAAGCACCGGCGTTGCATTTAAACTTATAATTGATTATACAAAAGCACAAAAACGTATTAGAGATATTGCAAAAGAAAAAGCAGATGCAGAACTTAATTTTTTAAAAGCGCAGATGAGCCCTCATTTTCTTTTTAATGCACTGAATTCTGTTTATTTTTTAATTGATCAAAACAACAGCGAAGCGAGAAATGCATTGCATACTTTTTCTGAGATGCTGCGCTGGCAGTTGTATGAAACAAACGGCAGCAAAATACCTGTTGCAAAAGAAGTAAGTTTTTTAAAAGAATATGTTGCGGTACAGCAGTTAAGAAAGAATAATAACTTACAACTTGAGTTTAATGTTTCTATTGCAGACGAAGCATTTTGTATTGAACCGCTTTTGCTGGTGCCGTTTGTGGAAAACGCATTTAAGCATTTGTCACATTACAGCAATGGAAGAAAAGACAGTATTTTAATTTCACTGGAAGAAAAAAATAATGCACTTGATTTTAGTATACAGAATACGGTTGATAATGTATCAACAAAATTTATTAATAATGCGCGTGGAATAGGATTGAATAACGTAAAACGAAGGCTTGAATTGTTATATCCGGCCAAACATGAATTGCGCATTAAAAAAGAAAACGAATGGTATAAAGTAAATTTAATGGTAAGCAACGCATGAATATAAATTGTATAATTATTGACGATGAGCCGCTGGCACGTAAAGGGCTTACTGAGTACGTTCACAACGTAGATTTTTTAAGTCTTACCGGTTCGTATGAAGATGCACTTAAGGCGGCTGCAGCCATTAGTGAAAATGAAATTGATTTGCTTTTTTTAGATATTGAATTGCCGCATATAAATGGACTTGATTTTATAAAAACCTTACAGCATCCGCCCCTGGTAATTCTTACAACGGCTTATCCACAATATGCTTTGGAAAGCTTTGATCTAAACGTGCTGGATTATCTGGTAAAGCCCATTTCATTTGTGCGGTTTTTAAAAGCTGTAACAAAAGCAAAAGAACAGCTTCATTTAACACATCAAACTGCTGCGCCTGCATCTAATGCTGATGATTATATTTTTATTAAAACCGATAACAAACTTGTCAGGATATTTTTTAATGATATTTTGTTTGTGGAAGCGCTGCAGAATTATATTGCTATTTACACTGCGGAAAAAAAAATTATTTGTTATCTCACTTTTAAAAGTGTTGAAGAAAAATTACCTGCAGAAAAATTTTTAAAAGTGCATAAATCATATATCGTACAAACCATAAAAGTAGATGCATTTGAAAATAATGAACTGCAAATAAATGCCTTTAAAATTCCTGTAAGCCGCAACCTGAAAGATGAAGTATTAAAAAAGATTTTAGAAAATAAATACCTGAAGCGATGAAATATATAGATGTACGGAAAAATATTTTGATATCCTCCCGGCTTAAAGTTTTATATCTTATCAACTGCCTGTAAATTTTATTTGTTTACAGGCAGTTTCTTTTCTTTATATAAGTTTCCAGCTTTTACAATTATTATAAGCAAAATAAAAGCTGCACAAATGTATATAAGCAATAGAGGAAATCTTAATACAAAAGATATATAGTTGTTTGGATAAATTTCATTAACCTGCACAAACGGTTCTGTATCTTTTTTCTGCGTTATTATATTTCCGCTGGAGCTTATAAAACCTGAATAACCATTATTGCAATTCACTGCAATATCTTTTCTTGTTTCAACCGCCCGCAGCCGTGTATTGAAAAAGTGAGAACGCACTATATAAGTGTTATTAAACCATCCATCATTACTCATATTACAAAAAAAACCGGCTGCCTGATCAACTGAATTATAAGCTGAAGTTTCAATCGCTGATTCGTTACAGATCATAATTCCTGCTTTACCATAAGGGGTTTGCAGCGGTGCAGCATGCGCCTTATCATTGCTTACTAAAAATCCCTTGCTGGAAAAAAAAGGAATGTTTATGCCGCTTAAAGGCTTTTCAATAAATAACAATAAAAATTGTTTATCATACCTGCCGGCAACATTCCCGTTTGGTAAAATGCAATAAGCAGAATTATTTACAATATTGTTTTCAACTTCTGTATTTATGCCAAGTATATGTGTTGCATTGGCTGGCGCAGACTCTTTAAGAATTTCGTTCACCAGGTCATCATCTTTCCTGTACGTCCACGGTATTGCAGATTCAGACCATAAAATAATATTGGGTTTTTCCGCAACAGCGGCTTTATTCAAATCGAGTAAGCGTTGTACCAGCGTATTGCCATTAGCGTCATCCCATTTAATATCAGGAGGAATATTTTCAGCAAGCAAGGCAATTTTTACCGGCTGGTTTTGTTTTATGTTGTCTTCAAAATTCTGAAGCATGGCGTACCCGCAAAACATATATAATAACACAACAGCAACAGGAATGAAAATTTTTTTCCATTCCTTATTTGCAATAAAAACAGCGAGCAGGTAATTAACAAGAACAACAATATAAGTTAACACATATATTCCGAAAAACGATGCCGGCTGCACTGCATATACATTTCCTTCAAGCGCAGTGCCGGCATAAAAATTAAACCACGGCATTCCGTTTCCTATTTGCGACCATAAAAACTCAAACACACAAAATAATGCGGCAACAGCAAGGCTGCTTAATACAATTGAATATTTACCATTATTTATTTTTATAAATGAAATGCATAAAAAAAGGCAGCCCCAGTACAATGCAATAATTAAAGCACATATTAAAAACACACCGGTACCATATAAAAAACTATAACCTGTAAAGCGTTCAGCGCCGGTTATCATCCACGAATAAGTAAAGCATGAAAAAATAAATCCGAAAATAAAGCCTTGTTTAAAATGTTGCCTTGCAGTTGTGTAGAATGTAGAAATAAACAAAGGCACAAAACATATCCATCCAATAGTAAAATTTATTTCAGCAATTGCAATAAACGCAAGTAAGCCGGAAATTACCGGCAGCAGGTTTGCAGAGAAAAATTTCTTAATCATCTATACAAAAATAATATGATTCATAAGGCAGTGCTTGTATGTTTATAAAAGAAAAGAGCCCAGGATGAGGCTCTTTTCTTAATTGAACAGGTTATATGTTATTGTATAACAACTTTTATATTTTCTGAAAGTGCATCTCCTTTTAACTGTAAAAAGTAAACACCGGGCGCAAGTTTACTTTGTAAATTCAATTTATAACTATGAGAACCATTATTCATCTGTATTAATTCTTCATGAACTGTTTTCCCTGACACATTGTGCAATGTTGCAGTTACCGCAGTGCCATTATAATTATTTAAAGTAAAAGTTACATCACTATGCGCAGGATTAGGAAATACATTCAGCACATAATTCTGCAGCGTCATTTTCACAAACTTAACATCAGATACCTGGTATTTTCCATCAGCATCATATTGTTTAATATGGTAGTAATTTATACCATTAAGCGGCTTCTCATCATAAGCCTGGTAACTATGAGAAAGCGATGTTGTGCCATTGCCCTGTACCGTTGCAATCTTTGCATAATTTTTCCCATCTAAACTTCTTTCTATATCAAAATGACTGTTGTTTTGTTCAGTTGATGTTGTCCAGCTAATCATCACCCTGCTTTTTTCTGCAGATACATTAAAGGCTGTAATGCTTACCGGCAAGGTTGCTGATGTTGTTAATGAAGGAAAGACATATCCAATAAGATAAGTTGCAGCATCTACCCTGAAATAATAGGTAACATTCGGTTTAATATTTGCTGTTGGCTTAATTGCATATTCAAATTCTGTTGTTTGAGCACTTGCAAGTGTTTGCGCAGGTAAGCCATCAGTAGCAACAATAACTTTTCCTGCAACAAAAGCATAAGGTGGAATAGCTTGTCCGTTTAGCTGGTGTGTTGTTGGCTCAAGATCGGTTACAAAAGGGCTTGTGCCAGCTAACTGAAATGCATTTGAATTAGCATCCAGCTTAAGTGTATCCCAAAACGCACCGGGCTCATTACTTGAATCTTCAAATCTTGCATTATCAAGCGTTCCGCCACTTCCGTTATTATATAGTTCAATACGCAGCCGTATAATACTATCTGTTGAGGAGATAGTTATAGGAGTGTTTTGATCAGCTCTCCAAGTGGCAGTAGTTTCTGAACCATCATCTTTACGCCAGCGCCACACGCCTTGCGTTGTAAATGCAAAAAGATTGTAACTGGTTACAAGCAGGGCTGTCAGAAGTAAAATTTTTTTCATGATTTTTTGAATTAATAATTAAAGATTATTAGAATAGAAAGATTTTTGAGAAGTAGTGTTTATATTATTAAATAAATAGCAACTTAATCATTTATATTTTACGGTTATAAATCTTGGCCTTAAATGATAAGGATGTTTCGTTATATTGTCTATAAAATTAAATGAATTTACATTATAACTGATTAATAATTCACCTGGTTTGGAAAGATGCGGATGCGCTTTTGCGTTATAGGTGTAAAAATCAATGCCATCATATATTTCGGGCGTTTCCCATACTTTTTTTGCAGGCTGAAATGGTCCCCATGGCGTTGCGCCTGCCTGTATTACAACATCAGGTGAGTTGGTATCAAGCTCGTATGTTGCAATCACTCTTCCATCATCCATAAAGCTTACGCTCATTTCATTTGAAATACGGCTGGTTAATGCGGCCGCACTGTTTACATCTTCATTCCAGCCGCTGCCATCCCAAAAACGCCATTCATTAAATTTTTCAAACTGGTTATCTTTTACTCTTGCCACAAGCAATTCTTTATTTGGTCCGCGAACACCATACACATAAATATAGCCATCAGGATGTGGAGCGCCTGCACCAACAGTATTGGGTAAAACACTTATTCCAAATACAACCTTGCCTTTTCCCTTGCTGTCTTTTAAAAAGAAAGGAACATCTAACTGGTATTGGTTTGTATAAGGCGGCTTGCTGTTTTTAGGAATTGCAATTAACCCAAGGCCAATATCATCAAACGGATAAATACCTCCCGGCACACTCATGATTCTGTAAGCAAAAATGTAAGTAGTGCTATCCATTGCGTGATCAAACACACCATCGCCTAACCAGTAATAATCGCCGGGTTTTGAGTTGGGTGAATGTGGTTCAAACATTGATATTGCATTGCCGGCGCTGTCTTTTCTATAATAAAAATGAATATGGTTTGGATCAACTTTATCACCATCCATATACGCAACTGAATTGTGCAGCAGTTGCCAGTTTGATTGTAAAGTGTCAGCCACTATATTTCCTATTATACAATCACTGAACCAGAAGAATGTATTTGTTTCACTGGCTTTGCCCGGTGTTTCAACTCCATTTGTAGCCATACTGTAAATACCATCTGCGCCGATCCACCCTGTATCATGGCGCAGCATTTCTGCCCATTGCGGTGCAGGCTTCGTTATAATTTGATTGGCCGAATCTTTTTCATACCATCTTGCGTGTGATATGGTGCCATCAGACATAACAGGTTTTGTGCTGTTGCAGCTCATCAACAGAAAAAATAAAATTATGCTGTTTATATGTTTCATTGCTTTTGTGTATTTGATGATGGAATAACATTCCACGTATCTGTCCTGAAAGGCATTGCAGGCAATCCATCTTTGTTACAAAAATTGGTGATGGGATAATTGGTGAATGCATAGCGTACGGCAACTGGCTTATCAACCTGCGGTGCCCTTAATACAATTTTATCATTTATTATTTGCGCAAAAGCAGGATAAAAAATTTTATCACCACCCGCAATAAAGAAATATTTTACCGGCTGATTATCTGATGTAGTTAAGCCCGCGCCAATGCTTGCCTTATCAAATGAAACAGTAACAATATTTTTATTTATTGTGAAGCCAGAAAACTGCGGACCTTCATATTGAATATTCTTAAAACCATAAGTTTTTGCCAAAGCAATTTTTGCAAGCCTTATTCCAACATCTTTTTTATTGCGCGGATGAATATCTTCTGCATCACCGATATCCATTGTTAATGCAATACCCGTATTTTTTTCTTTGGTGATGTTTGATTGTGCTTCTCTGAATATCGCGTAGTTAAAAGCCGTTGAATCGTTTTGTTGCCAGTTATAAGGAGCAACTTGTACAAAATAAAAAGGCAAATCACCCTGATCGAATAATGCGCGCCAGTTTTTTATCATTGCAATATTTAACCTTGTGTACATATCGGCATCATCTTTATTCGATTCGCCCTGGTACCATAAAAATCCGCGGAGCGAAATGTTTTTTAAAGGATAGATCATAGCATTATAAAATAATGCGAGTCTTAATACCTTTTCAAAAGTTATTATACTATCTAATATTTCCTTTGAATGAACACTGGTATCATAAGGATATAAATATTTTTTGTTTAGAGCGGCATCTGATGATAGTGTTTCCCTGCTTGTCCATATCTGGCAGGATGAGCCGCCAACAGCACTTGTAACCAAGCCAACCGGCACGTGTAGTTTATTCAATAATTCCAAAGCAAAGTAATAAGCAACAGCACTAAAGTCTCCTGCTGTTTGCGATGTGCAAATTATCCATGTTCCTTTTGCTTTTTTAACAGGTTGTGCTTTAAAATCAGTAGCTATATCGAGCAATCTTATGTCCGGATGATTGGCCGCGGCTATTTCGCTTTCGTAATCAATCACACCTTTCATCCATGGCAGGAAAGGTTTTAACTGCATATCCATATTTGACTGGCCGCTGCAAAGCCATACTTCGCCAATTAAAACATTATTGAGTTGAATAGTATCACTGTTATCAATGATTGTAATAGTATGTGCTGCATAATTTCCTGCAATTGCAGCAGGTACTTCAATTGTTCCCAACCATTCATTATTTTTATCGGCATTCATTTCAGCAGCATTTTTCATCCAGTCTGCTTTCAATTTTATGAGGTCGCCTTTGGGTGCTGTTCCATAAACTTTCATAAGTTTTGCCTGCTGGATAACCATATTGCTTTGCAAGAGGCTGTTTACTGAAAACGATGCAGCTTGCTGCGCTGGTGAAACAGCACAAATAAAACATAGCTGTACGAAAAACACCCACTTCATTATTTATTGCAATTTTATCCGTATAAATCTTGGCCTGTATAAGTTGGGATATATTTTTATATCGTTCCAGAAATCGAATGAGTTTACATTATAGCTTATCAGCAATTCATTTGTGTTTGATAAATTTGGATGCGCCTTTGCATTGTAAACAATTATATTCTTTGCGATATCGGGTTCTTTACAATACCACAAATTAATAATAGGACCGAAGGGCCCCTGCGGTTGATTGCTTAAACGCACACCTACATTTCTGCCGATGCCATCTGTTTGAAACACCATCGCATACCTGCCATCCGGCAACGGGCAAACGCTCAATTCGTTTGATGCACGGTCTGTAATATTTGCCACCGAGTTAATATCTGCATTCCATTGCTGGCCATCCCAAAAACGCCATTTATCAAAAGCCTCAAAATCTTCGGGCTTTACTCTTGCCACCATTACATTTTTTGTTTTGCCTCTAACGCCATAAACATATATATAACCGTCTGCAGTTTTATAACCAGCTTCTTTTGTATTAGGAAAAATGCCGGCACCAAAAGAACCGTAAGTGTCAGCCGTGCCTTGTAAATAAAGCGGCGTTTCTATTTGCTGTGCGTTTGTAAAAGGTGGTTCACTGCCGGCAGGGATTTTTATTAATGAATTGCCTACTTCGGCAAAACCAAAAGCAGCACTGCTTGTATCACGGATGCGGTACGCAAAAACATAGGTTGCATTAAGTTCTTTATTAAAAAAACCATCACCCAGCCAGTAATAATCTTTTGCTTCTGCGTTTGGAGTATTTGGTGTAAACAAACCTGTCGGTTTACCGTTTATGCTATCCCAATAAAATTGAGTAGTGTTGTTATCCGGGTGGTTGCTTTTTACAAGCGCAACGGAATTATGAATCATTACAAATCCTGGTTTCAGGCTGTCACCTTCAATATCGCCAAGCATGGTATCGCTGAAGAATAACATGGTTTCATTATTTGCACCTGTTGTATCTACACCGTTTACCGGGATGGAAAAAATACCATCAGCTCCAAACCATCCATGCTTTCTGTAAAAAAGATTTGTCCAGGCTGTATCTTCTTCAGCAGTAAATTTTAAAGTATTAATATCAGTGTTCTGCTGCGCGATAATTTTTTTTGAAGTGCATGAAAAAAATATCATCACACAAATTGCTACGCTTATAATGTTTTTCGTTTTCATTCGTGTTGTATTAGAGGTTATTTTTTATATAAGGATATTACTGCTGTGCTTTATTTAAGATATAATTTGTATAGCTTATTGCGATTGGTACGTGTAAACAAACACTTCGTGATCACTTAATCCGAATGCTGATAAATCAATCGCTATATCCATAACCCATTTATCTTTTGTAAGGGATTCTATATTGTAAACCTCCGTTGTTATCTGTGCAGGATTAAATACAGAATGATATACATCTACAAATGTTTTTTCATCATCACTTACATACCATTTATCATAGATATTAAAGCCATCGAAAGTGCAGGCATCGGCTCCATAATTTATACTCATGGTGCTATCTGCACTATAGGAATAAATATTATCCTTCTCACAATCTTGTTCAGATTCCTGCTGAGGATTTGCTGTTGTCCAGAGTTTTGAAAGCAGTTTCCATTTATGCGAGTAAATAATCTGAGCTGCGGAAGCTGTAGTGTTTACAGTAAGGTCTTTCTCTGCAATATTGCCTTTACTGTCTTCAAAATGATAATTGATGCCAACCAGTTTATCTACTTCACCAGGCTGATACGTATAATCAAAAATGTATTGATACGTATTTGTGCCTGTACTTACCGGTGTTACGCTTTGTGTTCCAAATGCTGAATCAGGAACAAGGTTTATCGATTTTGAAATAAGCAAATTGCCAACACCAAGTGGAGCAATAATATCAAGTGTGTCTAAAACGTGTTGGCCTGATTTGCCGGTAACATTCACAGGATGTAATTTTAAAACGGGGAGATTTGGATCAACAGAATCTTTATTGCACGCAACAGTAAAAATTATTGCGCCGGTAATAATGCAGCTTGTTAATATGGCAATTCGTTTCATTATCTTAAATATTTATTATTGAATTTTTTTTAGGTTCACAGATGCAGTCTTATCTTCAGCATGCATCCAGTATTTTTCAATTTCTTCCAGTGATTTTCCTTTGGTTTCCGGCACCAGCTTCAGCACAAAAAAGAAAGCAAGTATTGCCATCACCATATAGATCCAAAATGTGTAATCACTGCCGATAGAACTTAATAACATTGGGAAAGACTGCGATACAACATACACAGAGATCCAAAGAAAAAATATAGAAACAGACATGGCTTTACCACGGTTCCTGTTTGAAAAAATTTCGGCAATTACCACAAATGCAAGCGGGCCAAGCGATACTGCAAAAAATGCGATGTACGCAAGAATGGCAATTAAAACAAGATAGCCTTTTGCCATATCAAAATGAAATGCTGCACCAACAATAGTTAGGCAAACTGCCATGCCTGCAGTACCTGCCAACAGCAATGCGCGCCTTCCCCAATTATCAACATATTTTATAGCAACCAGTGTAAACAATACGTTGATGATGCCGACCAAAACCGTTTGCATTAAAGCAGAACCTGTGGCGTCGCCGGTTGATTTAAAAATTTCCGGTGCATAATACATGATGGCATTAATGCCGGTAACCTGCGAGAAAATGCAAAGCACTACACCAATCAATAATGCTTTGCGGATGCCTGGTTTAAATATTTCTGAGAATGTTCCCACTTCTATGTTCAGTGTTTCTTTTATCTCAGATAATTCCTGTTGCGCTTTTTGTTGTCCGTTGATCTTTGTAAGAATATCTTCAGCTTCATTCCATCTTTCTTTTGATGCCAGCCACCGCGGGCTTTCGGGCACAAAGAATAACATGACCAGGAATATGATTGATGGAATAACACCTGAACCAAACATCCAGCGCCAGCCTGTTGAAACATTCCAGGCTTCGTTGTGCCAACCGGCAATAGAAGCATTTACAAAATAAATAAGCAGTATGCCCGTTACAATGCCCAATTGGTTTACGGAAACTAACCTGCCGCGAATATCTGCCGGTGCAATTTCAGCAATGTACATGGGTGCAAGCATAGATGCCACGCCAATACCAATGCCGCCGATCAGCCTGAAAAAAACAAACCAGCTAAGACTTAATGGTATGGCAATACCGATAGAAGAAATGGCGAATAAAATTCCGGATAATACTAACATTTTTTTACGGCCAACTTTATCGCTGAGCGTGCCTGCGAACATAGCGCCAATAACACAGCCGATCAACGCGCATGAAGCAATCCAGCCTTTCATAGTTGGGGAAAGATTATACAGCTTTTCAATAAAGCCGATAGCGCCTGCAACAACTGCGGTATCGTAACCAAATAATAAACCACCAACGGCTGCAACTACAGTTGCTTTGTATACGTAACTTCTGTTTCCTGTTTCGTTCATGTATTTAATTGATACGGTAATCAATAAGATTTTGTGTTCTTACAAATGCTTTCATTGTTGCGCATTGTTTGTCTTCGCTTTCGCCATGTGGACGAATGGTATATGCGCCAACTTCTGCAGGCACAATAAAGGTTTCTGCATAATGAATGATGTATGGTTTAAACGCATTGGATGGACTTTCAACAATTGCTTCCCTTCCTTCTATCAGGTTCAAAACATTTACAACTCCGTTTGTATTATGCTCTGTTTTTTTTGTGAACCAATGCCTGCGTGTTTCAATAAATGATGTTGCATCGAGCCCGGTTCTTTCTTCATACCATCCATCACCTTCTGCAATTTTTTCTATGTGGTTAATGATATTTTCTTTCGTCCATTGCGTTGTGCGGTCCCACTGAATAACTTCTTTTCCATGTGCCAATGAAATTGGCCGTGGCTTTCCATCCAAACCCATTCTTCCCCAATCCCATAATTTAAATGTGAAGATGTAAGGCGTAGCACTTATTTCAAGCACAACTGTATCAACGCCTGAACAATGCACCGTACCCGCAGGAATTAAAATATGATCATGTTTTTTTATCGGCCATTTTTCAACGTATGCTTCCGCATTGAAATCGTTGCCATCTTCCTGCGCGTTTTCCAAAGCGCTGATCATTTTTTCAGGAACAATATTTTCTTTTAAGCCGAGATATACAAAGGCATTTTCTTTCGCATCAAGAATATAGTAACTCTCATCCTGCGTATATGCCATACCAAATTTTTCACGGATATATTCTTTTAAAGGATGAACCTGCAAGCTCAGGTTGCCGCCACCAATCGTGTCTAAAAAGTCAAAGCGGATAGGGAATTCATCACCAAAAGCTTCGTATACTTTTTTACCAAGCAATTCTTTTGGCTTTGCAAAAACAAGATTGATCGCCGGTGTTTCAAACAGCACATCATTATCAAACTTAAACATTAAACTATTTTCTTCAGGCACACAATCAAAGCCCCATGCAAAATTTTGTTGCGTACGGTCAAGATCACAAACGTCTTTCAGCCATTGACCACCCCAAGGACCCGGATCAAAAAAGGGAACAACCCTGAAAGGTTGATGAGCCGTGCAGTCCAGCGCATTTGCAAATGCATCCGCTGTTATCATTTTTGGCTGACCAGGAATAGTTGTATCCAAAATAAAATTCCATTTGTGCATTAAAGTTTTTTTGTGCCTGTCGCATACACGCCAATCAACAAAAAAGCTTCTTTTATATTGATAAGAAAATTCTGCTTTGTTATTATCTGCACCAAGATTACCAACCTTGTTAGATCTGAAACGTAACTGGATTTCCCAACGAGGCATATCAGCATAAACCAACACATCGGCATTATCTGCAATTAATGAAGCGCCAATGCCATAAACAATTATGGTTTTATTGCTGCTGTTTTTAATTTTATCCTGGTTTGAGGAAAGCGTATGATAATCAAAAAAATCTTTCATATTCAAACGCGATATAAATCCAAACACAGGGTCATCTGTTACAAACGGATATACCATTTTATTGATATCCTCAGTGCATTTTAAAGCTGAAGATGCGTCCATTAATGTAGTATCAGGGAAGTATTCACGCAACGATGCTGCTATTTCATTTACATAAACTCCATGATAGCATTCAACAGCAACAACAACTTTGTCAGCTTGCTTTTTACTGATCTCATTGTGTAATACATCAGCAATATCTTTCCATCCTGTTGTGCACTTATGATCTTTGATTTCTACGTTTGGAAATTTGTTGAAGTTTGATTTCAATGTCTGTTCTTTTAATTATTAAAAACTAAATAAGCCGCGCCTAACAAAGCCGCCGCATTAATATTTTCCGCGGCTTCAATTTTTACTTTACCCCACGGTGTCCATGCATGTTCATCAGTTTTCTTTTGTATGTAAGGAATGATATAATCAGCACTTGCCATTACACCGCCGCCGATGATCAACACTTCCGGATCATAGGCATGTATAAGATTTACAGCGGCGGCGCTCCACACATCAAGACAGGTATTCCGAAGCTCTGTTGCCAGTTCATCGCCTTCATTTGCGCTGTT
>JABDGW010000016.1 GCA_013285855.1 Bacteroidota bacterium | reverse complement strand
ACGGTACAGATGCAACGCGAATCAATGTTACGTTAAATGGAATACCGTTTAATGATGCGGAAAGTTTGGGAACTTATTTTGTTGATCTTCCTGATTTTGTTTCATCTGCAAGTTCAATTCAGATACAGCGTGGTGTTGGAACTTCAACCAATGGATCTGGTGCTTTTGGTGCAACCATTAACATCAGCACAAATGAAATTAATAAAAAAGCATATGCTGAAACCGATAACAGTTTTGGCTCATTCAATACCTGGAAAAACACCATTAAATTGGGTACAGGTTTAATTGGAAATCATTTTACAATTGATGCGCGTTTAAGCCGCATTACAAGTGATGGGTATATTGATCGTGCGTTTAGTAATTTGAAATCTTTTTACACTTCTGCTGCATATATTGGTAATAAAAATTCTTTACGCTTAAATATCTTTTCGGGTAAAGAAAAAACCTACCAGGCATGGTATGGAATTCCGTTTGATAGTTTACAAACGAATCGTAGATATAATCCTGCAGGCACCGAAAAACCCGGAACGCCTTACAGTAATCAAACAGATAATTATTGGCAAACACATTATCAATTGTTTTATGATCATACATTCAACAGCAAATGGAAATTTAATACAGCTCTATTTTTAATAAGAGGTAAAGGCTATTATGAAGAATATAAAGCACAACAAAATTTAAGCGATTATAATTTGAATGATACTTCGATTGCAGATCTTGTACGTCAGCTTTGGCTGGATAACTATTTTTATGGACAAATATTTTCGCTTCAATATAAAACTAAAAAAGATGAACTAACAATTGGCGGAAGCTGGAGTAAATATGATGGAAAACATTATGGAAAATTAGTTTGGAGCGAAGCAAAAATTCCAAACGATTATGAATATTATAATTATCCTGCTACAAAAGCAGATGAAAATATGTATGCAAAATGGATGCATAATTTCAACAACAGCTTAAGCAGTTTTGTTGATTTGCAATACCGGCATGTTATGCATGATATGCAAGGGTTTGAAGGCAGTTCAACGTTATTTATAAAAAGAGATTTTAATTTCTTTAATCCTAAAGCTGGTATTGATTATAATTTCAACGGATGGAACGCATACTTAAGTTATGCAATGGCACATAAAGAACCGAATCGTGATGATTTTGAAGCAAGCCTTCAACAGCAACCAAACGCAGAAACGCTGCATGATTTTGAAGCGGCGATTGAGCGGAAAACGAATAAATATAATTTTTCTGCAACGCTGTATTATATGATGTATAAAGATCAGTTGGTATTAACGGGAAAGATAAATGATGTTGGAAGTTATACCAGAATAAATGTGCCCAATAGTTATAGAACAGGAATTGAATTGCAGGCTGGTGCTGCAATTAATTCATGGATGAATGTAAATGGAAATATTACTTTAAGCAGCAATAAAATAAAATCTTTTATTGAATATTTAGATGAATATGATGCAGATTATAATTATATAGGTCAGCAAATAGTTGAACACAAAAACACTAATATTTCTTTTTCGCCAAATATAATTTCTGCAGCAACAGTAACATTTGTTCCCTTAAAAAATATGCAACTGAATTTTATAAGCAAGTATGTTGGTAAGCAATATTTGGATAATACAGAAAACAATGCCCGCATGTTGCCATCTTATTTTACAGAAGATTTCAGGTTGAATTATTCTTTGTATAAGCTATTATTTAACCGGATGGATTTTATTGTTGCAGTTAATAACATCTTTAACAGATTGTATAACCCTAATGCAAACACTTATCCTTATACCTATGATGGAGAAGTGATAAATGATAATTATTATTATCCTGCGGCACCAGCCAATTTTATGATTGGAGTGAATATTAAATTATAAAAAAGCATGTTAGAGGATATAGCCTTGGTCGTTTCGTTAATAATTATTTTGCAATAACAATCACACTACAACTTTCAATTTTTCATATAGATTTTTTTGCCCCTTTGCTGTAACAACAATTACTCTTGAATTTTTAATTCTTCTTATCCAGTCATGCAATAACATTTTATCTAAAAATGCTGCTGCCAAAGAACCGGCAATATGATAACGGCGTTCACTCCAGTCAAGACAAGGCCGTAAAAAAGAACGGCGTTGCTGTTGTAATTCATTTGTATCAATATCCATTACGGCAAACCATTTTTTGCCCTTTGGTGTAAGACCAAAATCAGTATCGTTTGCAATAATTAATTTTTGTTTTAATAAAGCATCCGTTATAGTAACACTGGTTTTGCCTGCAAGATGATCATAACAGGTTCTGCATTGTTGTACCGGAGAAATGGTTTTATCAGCCTGTAAGTTTTTTTTTGAAGCAAAAGGAATAATTGTTGCTAATGCTTCAACTGCATAAGCAATCTCTTTTCCTGAAAATGAATAATAGCGGTGGCGTCCATGATTTTCCGCTTTCAATAAACCTGCATTCACCAGCTTTGCCAAATGCATACTAATGTTTGAAGCCGATGTTTCAGCAGCAATGGCAAGTTCCGTTGCAGTAAATGATTTGCCATCTAATAACGTCCATAAAATAGTTGCTCTTACAGGTTCGCCAATTATTGCAGCAGTTTTTTTAAAATGATCTTTCATTGCAACCACACTTCATTTAATATTGAAATGTTTCTGTTTAAAGTTATTTTATTTTGTGTTTATGAAAGAAACTTTATTACAAATTAAAAAACTCTTTTCGGGTAAATGGGCAGGAGAGGGCTTCGCAAAATTTCCAACCATTGACGATACTGCGTATACAGAGCACCTTGAATTTATACCCGATGACTATAAGGATGCCGTATTCTTCAGGCAAAAAACATGGTATAAAAACAATACACATAAAAATGGACACACCGTATTCTGGGATACTGGTTTTATAATTTTAAAAGATAAAAAAATAATGCTGCACAGCGTGCAGGTTGGCGGGCGAATAGAAACATATGAATTGATTGATGCAGTTAATCAAACTTTTACTTTTAACAGTATTGACATTTTACATGATATAAAAACAACACGGTCGCAGCGCGTATTTACGGTTAGTGAAAACAATTTTCATTATGAATTAAATATGGCTGCACATACTGCAGAGTTTCAAAACCATCTAAAGGCAGATTTAACAAAAACCGATTTTAATAAAAATCATATAATGAGAACAGCCGTAAAAACATCCAATGCCCCCGAACCTATGGGACCTTTTAGCCAGGCAGTTATCGCCGGCAATATGATTTTTGTTTCTGCACAATTAGCAAGAAATACTATAACCGGCGAAATGGTTATGCAAACTATTGAAGCAGAAACCAAACAGGTGATGGAAAATATAAAAGCTATTTTAAAAGAAGCCGGTGTTGATTTTAGCAACGTTGTAAAAAGCAGTATTTTTTTAAAAAACATGCAGCATTATGCAAAAGTGAATGAAGTATATAGTTCTTATTTCGATGCACCTTATCCTGCAAGGGAAACGATAGAAGTTAGCGCTTTGCCACTGTATGTAAATGCAGAGATATCAGTAATTGCAGTGAAGAGTTGATTCTATAATGAAATTTATGGGAAGAATACTGAATTGAATTAAAAAGGACATAATTGCTTAAGAGTTGTTTAACTATTAAACCGAAGACGCCATAAAAATATATTGTACAAGTGTTGCAACCCAACCGTGATGCCGAAGTAAAAATGCTGGTCAACAAAAATTACTTTGTATCAAACCAAACCTCTGTTTTATCATTTGGTGTTGCATTGTAATTGATAAAAAGTTCTTCGCCTTTTTTAATATTTTTTACAGTTCGTATGGTCATTATTTTTTTTCCGAACTCCATTTCATACTCGCAATTAGCATCGTAACTATGATTGTATAAGGAAATATAACCGAGTGCCATCGCCGCACTTTTTTTATCATTCCCCCATTCAAAAACATAGTGGAACAATAAGGTTTTTTCAATCGTTTTACGTTCTTTTTCCGTTAATACAATTACGGGTGAAACTTCAATAACAGTGCCTTTGTTTATTTTTTTTGTTGCAAAAATTCCTCTGCCGCGCCTGGGTGAAGTTTGAATGGTTAAGAAAGATGAAATCATTTAAATAAAATAAATTAAAAGCCACAAGATAATATGCAGTTATTTAACTGAGCATATTTTATATCGAATTAATATTTATCTCTAAAATTTGTTTTGCTAATTTGCACGCAATGAGCCTGGAACTCGAACAGCCATCTATAAAAGAACAGTTTGAACAACTGATGCAGGAAAATGACCCGCAGGCTATTCGCATGTTTCTTGATGACCAGAATATAAGTGATGTGGCTGATCTTATTTATGAATACCCGGATTATGAAGCTCAGATAATTGCCGGCATGAGCATAAACCGCGCAGCCAAAGTTTTTAAAATTCTTGATGTAAGCCGTCAGAAAGAAATTGTGCATGAACTGTCTTCGTTTAAAACCGCTGAACTTTTAAATGAACTGCCTGCTGATGACAGAACAGATTTTTTGGAAGAGCTTCCAAAGCACGTTATACGCGATTTAATAAAGCTCCTCGATCCTGACGAAAGAAAAGTTACACTTTCAATGCTGGGTTATCCGGAAGATAGTATAGGCAGGTTAATGACGCCTGATTACATATACGTTTATCCTTTTAATACAATTGAACAGGTTTTGAATATTATACGAAAGGTTGGAAAGAATACGGAAACGATAGATGTGATTTATGTAATAAACAAGAATGGTGAACTAATTGATGATTTGCGGATAAGGGATATCATTCTTTCCTCTCCTGAACAAAAAATCAGTGAGTTGATGGATGAGCGTGTTATTGCATTGAATGTAAATGATGACCAGGAGCATGCCAGCGAAATTTTTAAAATGAACAACCGCGTTGCCTTGCCTGTAACCGATGACAATAATATTTTATTAGGCATTGTAACCATTGATGATATGTTTTGGGTAGCGAATGAAGAATTTAGTGAAGACATTCAAAAGATTGGAGGTACAGAAGCACTGGATGAACCTTATCTTGATACACCTCTTTTTAAATTAATACGCAAAAGAGCCGGCTGGCTGATTGTTTTATTTTTGAGCGAACTGCTTACCGCAACAGCAATGGCTTATTTTAATGATGAAATTACAAAAGCCACGGTGCTTGCCATGTTTATACCTCTGATTATGAGCAGCGGCGGTAATAGTGGCTCCCAGGCTTCAACTTTAGTAATTCAGGCAATGGCCGTTGGTGATATTTCTATATCTGACTGGTGGCGGGTTATGCGTCGTGAAATTTTCAGCGGTATCTTTTTAGGAGGCATTTTAGGTTCTATTGGTTTTTTTAGAATTTGCATCTGGCATTATTTAATGCAACATGGTATTATTGAAGATTTATATAAAGAGCATTGGTTTTTGATTGCAGTTAGCGTTGGAATATCATTAATTGGTGTTGTGTTGTGGGGAACGTTAACAGGCTCAATGCTGCCGATTATTCTTAAACGTCTTGGTGCAGATCCGGCCGTTTCATCAGCACCATTTGTTGCCACACTGGTAGATGTAACCGGCATTGTAATTTATTTTTCAATTGCTTATTTTTTTCTGAAAGGAATTTTATTATAGTCAATTAATCTTAGTTAGTAAAACCAATTGTAAAAGAAAATATTGATCCTTTACCTTCTTCACTTTCTATATACATTTCCCCGTTGTTACGTTCTATATAATCTTTGGCAATGATGAGGCCAAGACCTGCACCTTTTTCACCTTTGGTTCCAAACGAAGATTCATAATTTAATTTATTCAACAATTTTTCTGCCAGCTCATTTTTCATTCCAACACCAGTGTCTTTTACACTTATCAATAGTTTATCATTTTGTATAGCAGTTGAAACAATTATGCTGGATTGTTCGCTTGAAAATTTAATGGCATTCGATATAAAATTTCTAAATACAATCGCAAACATATCATGATCTCCATATATTTTATCTGCCTTGCAAAACAGGGTTTCAATGGTTATCTTTTTCTCATCTGCCACGCACATCATGTTTTCCAAAACTTTTTCAATTTCTATATGTGCATTCAGTTCGCAGGGATTATAAGTAATTGTCTGCAACTGGCTGCGTGCCCACAACAACAATTCTTCTGTAAGATTGTAACATTTTGAAATGCCTTTGCCAAGCAATTTTAAATGTAATAGCAATTCCTTTTCATCAAGTGTTTTATAGTCTTGTATAATAGATTCAATAAAGCTTACGTTTATTCCCAATGGGCCGCGCACATCATGCGCAATTACTGACATGATTTTATTTTTATTCTGGTTTAAAAGAAACAGATTTTCTTGTGCCATTATTTGATCTGTTATATCTACTCCCCATCCGGCAATCATTAGTTTGTCTTTAAAAAAAATGGGAAACTTTATAATTTTATATGTTCCCAATTGCGATAGAACACTGCTTTTTTCTATCGTCTCAATCACATTTCCCGTTTCAATCACTTTTTGATTGTTATCGAAGTATCTCTGCGCTTCTTCTTTAGAATAAAGCTCAAATATATTTTTACCTATTACCTGGTCCGGAAATTTGAACGAATTTAAATAGGCTGAATTCATATAATGTATGTATCCTTCATCATCCACAACCCATGCAAGCAGCGGGCTGTTTTCCATAAATTCTTCAAACAATTTCCTGCTTTCATAAAATCTTTTTTCAGCAGCAAGTTTTTTTTGCTGCAAAAACTCCATTTTCTTTTGCGCGGTAAGATCTTTTATAATAACACAGGCGTTTGTTATATTTCCCATGCTGTCTCTTAAAGGCGCATAGGTAATATTCAAATAAAGCCTGGGTTCGGTATTAGATACAGCATTATAATTTACTATTTTTCCATTAAACGCTTTTTGATAAGATCTTTTAACTATTGCAGAATATGCATCCGGTATATATTTTAATGCTGAATCGCCTATCTGGTAATGTGAGTGGTAAAATTTTTGAGTGCTGGATGAAAGGCGTAAAAAAATTATTTTTAAATTTTTATCAACAATTAAAAAGCTTTCATCAAGCAGCATTAACATTGATTCAAAATTGCGCAACAACTGCTTTAAAGATCTGTCACGCGTAACATCTTTGCTTATACTTACATAACCAATTCTTTTTTGCGCCGGGTCTTTTACAACTCTTATGAAAGAACGTAAAAAAATTATTTTTCCGTTTTCAGTTGTGATTTTTATCAAACCTTTCCAGTGGTTTCTCAACGCTAATTTTTTCTGCACCTTTACGGCAGTTGTATCTGTAAATTGATGAAAGAGAACCTCGGGTAATTTTTTGCCTATTGCATCTTCTGCGGCAATCTCAAAAACCTTTTCTGCCTTGGCATTCCAGGTTTTAATCATTAAATTTTTATCAGCAGAAATTACAATATCGTCTATGGCTGAAATAAGTGCCTGTTGATAAAAAAGATCTTCATCGTTTGTAATAAGAGTGTCAAATAAGGTGTTCATAAGTTAAAACCAAAGTATGTTATCTTATAATCCTCCGGCGCGCATAAAAGTTTTTTTAATGTCCTTTGCAGTCACTTAAATTATAACCTGCTAACCATCAATAATAAAAAAATGCCTATTATTTGTTATGTTCGTTCATAAAAAATAATTGTTCAAAATGAAAAAAATAATTCTTGCCTGTTTTATTGCGCTGCCTTCTTTTTTATTTTCTCAAACCAAACTCTCGCCTGAATTACTTTGGAAATTAGGAAGAGTAAATGCAATTGGCATTTCAAAGGATAAACAATACATCATTTATTCTATAGCTACGCCGGATGTTGATCAAAATAAAAGCATCACTAAAACATACCGCATACCTGTTAATGGCGGAACGGCTGAAGAAGTAAACAATGCTGATACGCTTGTTTATAATAATCATATTTCTCCTGACGGTAAATGGAAAATCAGCGACAGTGATGTAAAAATCATGAATGTATATGGAAGTGATTTTTACCCTGAGTTAACTAAAAGTAATGCGCAGGTATATAACTCGTTAATGTACCGTCATTGGGATACATGGGAAGACGGAAAATTCAGCCATATTTTTTTAAGCGCTGTTAATGATACATCAAAGAAAGATTTAATGGCAGGCCAACTATATGATAGCCCGCAAAAACCTTTTGGCGGTGATGAAGATTATATATGGAATCCTGATGGAAAACATGTTGTGTATGTAACCAAACAAAAACAGGGAGTTGATTATACTGTTAGCACTAATACGGATTTGTTTGAGTACAACACTGAAACCGGTGCAACAAAAAGTTTAACCGAAGGTATGATGGGTTATGATGTAAATCCGGCTTACAGTTGGAAAGGTGTGCTTGCATGGTTAAGCCAGAAAAGAGATGGCTATGAAGCAGACAAACAGGATTTGATTGTATATAACGGCAAGCAAAAAATAAATCTCACAGAAAAACTCGATACCATAAATGTTGAAAGTTTTAAATGGAGTGATGATGCACGTTCAATATTTTTTATAGCACCTGTGAATGGGACGCTTCAGTTATTTGGTGTACATGCAGATTTTGATTCTTCAGGCACTGCTGATGTAACACAATTAACAAGCGGCGATTTTGACGTAAAACAAATTGTTGGTCAGCTTTACAATACACTGGTAGTTGTAAGAGAAGACATGAACCATGCCGCTGAATTATATTTATATGATCTTCCAACAAAAAACTTTACTCAGTTAACACATGTTAATGATTCCATGTTTAATACACTTGCATTATGTAAAACTCAAAGAAGATTTGTAACCACAACTGATAAAAAGAAGATGTTGGTTTGGGTAATATTTCCGCCCAACTTCGATTCAACAAAAAAATATCCAACATTATTATATTGCCAGGGCGGCCCGCAGTCTCCACTTACACAATTTTATTCTTTCCGCTGGAACTTTCAATTAATTGCATCCAACGGATATATTATTGTTGCTCCTGATCGTCGTGGCATGCCGGGCTTTGGCACAAAATGGAATGAAGATGTAAGCAAAGATTGGGGCGGACAGGTTTTGAAAGATTATCTCAGTGCAATTGATGCTGTTTCAAAAGAAAAATATGTTGATACTTCGCGCAGAGGTTGCATTGGGGCCAGCTTTGGCGGCTTTAGTGTATTTGCGTTAGAGGGCATGCATAATCATCGGTTTAAAACTTTTATTGCGCATGATGGTGTTTTTGATTTTAGAAGCATGTATGGAACCACTGATGAAATGTGGTTTGAGAACTGGGAAAAAGGTGGCGCTTACTGGGACAAGAATAATGCAGTGGCGCAACGTTCCTTCAGCCAAAGCCCAAGTAATTTTGTTCAGAACTGGGATACGCCAATTATGATTGTGCAGGGCGGCAAAGATTATCGTGTGCCGATTGAACAAGGGCAGCAGGCTTTTCAGGCAGCGCAATTAAAAGGAATTAAAAGCAGGTTTTTATATCTTCCTGATGAAAATCATTGGGTATTAAAAGCGCAGGACGCAATGGTTTGGCAACATGAATTCTTTAAATGGCTGGATGAAACGTTGAAGTAAGATCTGAAGATATTTTATATGCAAAAGCCATCAATTACTGATGGCTTTTGTATTTGAGAAAAACTATAATTTTGGCCAGCTCCATTTTAAAAAATCAGGAAAAGCTTTTGCCCAGGTATCAACATCATGCCTGCCATCTTTTAATTCAAGATATTTTATACTGCTATCAGCATAACCTTTTTGCTTAAGCTCTTTTATCAGGTCAAGTGTATCATCAATCGCGTCAATCACGCCATTATTATTCCGGTCTGCTTTTTCGTCGAGCACACCGCATTCAAAAAAGAATTTAAGCCAGGGATAAAAATTTCCTTTTTTTATCTGTTGAAGTATAATGCGGTGTTTATTATCGTCATAACCTTCTCTGTAGCCACGGCTGCGCCACCATAAAGAGCCGCTGAAAACGCCAACATTTGAAAATTCTTCCGGGTGATTCCATACAATATCCAAAGCGCTTAGGCCACCCAAAGAAAATCCTGCGAAAGATTTTTCTTTAAACGAAGGCACATTATATACTTCGTGAATAAACGGCAGCAATTCATTAAATATAAAACTTGTATAAGCAGTTGCTTTAATACCCCGGCCTTTATAATCAGGCTGCCCGGCAACGCCGTATTCCATTTTTCTATCAGCACTGCAATGAATACCAATACACACAACTGGCTCAATTTTTCCCTGCTCTAAAAGTTCATTAAGAATTTCTTCAAAGGGCATTTTGGGCAGGTCCTGCCCATCATTAATCAACAATAAACTCATTTCCTGCGGGCGTTTAATGTTCACAGGCAGGTATGCATCTGTTATAACCTCTCTTTCTAAAAAATTGGAAGTAAGCGTATTTCTTTCAACAAGAATATTGGATAATTCGGTTTTATTGCTCTTCATAAAAATTCAAATATAACCTACTACAAAAATTGTAGTAGATTATTTCAAAAAAAATTATTGTAATTAATTTCTTTAATTTGAAACGGTTATCTTCAATTAAAATTAAATTTATGAATTGGGGGTGTAATAATTGCCAATTATATATCTGACGAATTAAAAAACAAAAAACTTACCACATGAAAAAAATCGGGATACTTTTTGGGCAGGAAAGAACATTTCCACAGGCATTTATAGAAAGAGTAAATAGTAAAGGCATTGATGGAATTAAAGCAGAACCCGTGCATATTAATAAAGTAATGCAGGGCGAACCTGCAGATTATTCTGTAATACTTGATAGGATAAGCCAGGATGTTCCTTTCTATCGCGCCTATTTAAAAAATGCTGCGCTTACTGGTACTGCAGTTATTAATAACCCATTTTGGTGGAGCGCTGATGAAAAATTTTTTAATAATTGTCTTGCTACAAAAATTAATGTTCCTGTACCTAAAACAGTTATTGTGCCTTCAAGAGATTTGCCTGCAGACACAGCAAACGAATCTTTTTCAAATCTTGCTTATCCCTTAGACTGGGAAGGCATTTTTAATTATGTTGGTTTTCCTGCTTACATGAAACCTTTTGCCGGCGGCGGATGGAAAAATGTATATAAGATAAAAGATTTGAATGATTTTTTTGATAAACATGCAGAAACCGGCCAGCTTGTAATGATGTTACAGGAAGAAATTGTATTTGAAGAATATTACCGCTGTTATTGCATTGGTGGTAAACATGTACGTATTATGCCTTACGAACCGCGCAACCCGCATCACCTGCGTTATGTGGCAGATTTTAAGCCCAACGCTGAAAAATTACAGGAGATGGAAAACATTGTGCTGCGTATAAATAAATATTTAGGTTATGATTTTAATACAGTTGAACTGGCGCTTCGCGACGGAGTACCTTATGCAATAGATTTTTGTAATCCTGCACCTGATGCAGACCGCAATAGCGTTGGAGAAGAAAACTTTGCCTGGGTAGTAGAAACTGCAGCTAATTATGCTATTGAAAAAGCGCAATCGTATGAAGAAGGTAAAGACAGTTTAACCTGGGGCGAATATGTAAGAACCAGTGCAAATAAGGAAGCCTTAAATCCATAAAAGCATTTTTTAAACAAGATTATATTTAGTGGTTGATTTAGTAAAAAATTTCTTAACAGGAACTCTTTTAATAGAGCTATAAACTCCCCTTTAGGGGTTGGGGGTAATTATGTCAAATCTTAGCTTTAAATATTTTACGCTGGGCATAGAAGAAGAGTATATGGTTGTTGACCCTGAAACAAGGGAACTAAAAAGTCATGAACAAAAAATAGTTACAGAAGGCCAGAAAATAATTAAAGACCAGGTAAAAGCAGAAATGCACCAGGCCGTTGTGGAAGTAGGCACAGAAATTTGTCAAAACATTGAAGAAGCGCAGCGCGATGTAACAACATTGCGCACTGTTATCTCGCAAATTGCCGATGGGCTTGGGTTTTGGATGGGCGCATCAGGTACACATCCCTTTAGCCATTGGGAAAGGCAGTTGATCACAGATCATGTGCGTTACAATCAAATTGTAAATGAATTGCAGGAAGCAGCACGCAGCAACCTAATTTTTGGCTTGCATGTGCATGTTGGTATGGAAGACCGCAAGATGGCTGTTCATATTGCTAACTCTGCAAGATATTTTTTGCCGCATGTGTATGCATTAAGCACAAACTCACCTTTTTGGGAAGGCAGAGAAACCGGTTACAAATCTTTCCGCACAAAAGTGTTTGATAAATTCCCACGCACCGGCATTCCGGATTATTTTGAAAGCATCGAGGCTTATGATAATTATGTAAATCTGCTTATAAAAACCAATTGCATTGATAATGCAAAAAAGATATGGTGGGATTTGCGTGTGCATCCTTTTTTTAATACAGTTGAATTTAGAATTTGTGATGTGCCGATGACAATAAATGAAACCATTGCTATTGCAGCCTTGTTCCAGGCAATTTGCGTAAAACTGTATAAGCTGCGTTCACAAAATCTCAACTTTATTATTTATCCACGTGTTTTGATAAATGAAAATAAATGGCGTGCCGGCAGGTATGGTATTGATGGAAGCCTGATTGATTTTGGCAAAGAAACAGAAGTAAACACACGTGTTTTAATTTATGAATTACTGGATTTTGTGGATGATGTAGTAGATGAATTAGGCAGCAGGTATGCAATTAATTATGTGCAAAAAATCTTAGAGCAGGGCACTGGGGCAGACAGGCAATTAGCTGTATACAACCGGGCTCAGGATTATAAAGATGTAGTTGATTATATTCACTCGCAGTTTTTGGCGTAATAATTTTTATTCTTTGCTTAACCCTAGGTGATTAGGTAAAACTGCATTCGCTCAGGCAGAAAAGCTTGCAGAATAACCTTTCTGCAATTAATGGTTTTCCTTAGCTCTTCTTTATTCATATAAAATCAACTTTCCTATTTTTGTTTTTAAATGATGTTTATGCAAAATGCAATTCGCAATAATTGGTCAATAGAAGAGATTTATGAAATATATAATGCGCCGCTTTTAGAGCTGGTTTTTAAAGCAGCAACAATTCATAAAAAATTTAATGATACGGCTGAAGTGCAGGTTTGTACTTTGTTAAGTATTAAAACCGGTGGCTGCACTGAAGATTGCGCTTATTGCCCGCAGGCAGCGCGCTATAATACCGGGGTAAACGTACATGCACTGATGAAAAAAGAAGAAGTGCTTTCTTATGCGCAAAAAGCAAAAGATGCAGGCAGCACACGTTTTTGTATGGGCGCTGCGTGGCGTGAAGTAAGAGATAACAAAGATTTTGACCGCGTGATTGAAATGGTAAAGGGAGTAAATGAAATGGGAATGGAAGTTTGCTGCACGCTCGGCATGCTCACCGAAACACAGGCGCAAAAGCTTGCAGATGCCGGTTTGTATGCGTACAATCATAATCTTGATACTTCATCTGAATATTATTCTGAAATTATAACTACACGCACGTACAATGATCGTTTGCAAACCTTGGATAATGTACGTAAAACCGGTGTGAGTGTTTGCTGCGGTGGCATTATTGGTTTAGGCGAAACACACGAAGACAGGATTAAAATGTTGCATACGTTATCAACCATGCCTGAACATCCTGAAAGCGTGCCGATAAATGCTTTGGTTGCTATTGCAGGAACGCCGTTAGAACATAATCAGAGAGTTGATGTTTGGGATATGATCCGAATGATTGCTGCTGCAAGAATTCTTATGCCGAAAAGTATGGTGCGTTTAAGTGCTGGCAGAACAAGCATGAGTATTGCTGAACAGGCTTTGTGTTTTATGGCCGGCGCCAATTCAATTTTTGCAGGCGATAAGTTATTAACTACGCCAAACCCAAGCTTTGAAGAAGATGATGCAATGTTTCAACTGCTTGGATTAAAACCAAGAGTTGCATTTAAAGAAGAAAAAGAATTGGTTGAAGAAATGATAAATTGATTAATCAATCAAAATATATAAATAAAAAAACCCGCAACGTTGCGGGTTTTTTTTGTGATAAGATTTTAATAACCCCATTTTTTCATTATTTCCAAATCTTCCTTTGCGCAATCAATGGGTTGTAATCCCTGGTAAGATTCCTGTTCAATGATAAATTGTTTTGTACCTCCATTCTTCTTTGCATAATCTAAAATTTCTTTAACTCCAATTACACCTTTACCAAGAACAGTGCTTTCGTAACCTTCATCATGCGTGGAGCTTGTTATTTCATCTTTTACATGCATGGAAAAAAATCTACCCGGATAATTTTTTAAATATTCCATAGCTCTTCCACCTGGTCCATACATATTGCCAATATCTATTTGCTGATACACAAGGGATGGATCTGTAGATTTAAGAAGAATATCATACAACCTTACATTATTTAAATAATGATTGAATTCATAACTTTCATTATGATAGGCAAAAGTTATTCCTGACTTTTTAGATAACTCGCCCGTTTTATTAAACAGTTGCATATACCATTTAAAATCGTCTTCATTTTTGCAAAGGTTTTCATCAACTCCCGGGCTAATCACATATTTCATTCCAACGGCTGCTGCATCTTCAAAAGTATATTTCCATTTATCTGTAAAATTATTATTGCTTTTATCCCATCTGTCACCGTCTAAAGAGCTGTGCCCGCTTAACATTGTTAACCCGGTATCACTTAAAAGCTTTTTAAAATCTGCAGGAGTATAACCATAAAATTTTCTATCAGCATAGCCGGCATGTTCAACATCCTTGTAGCCCAGTGCTGCCAATTGTTTAAGAGTGCCGGCGGGATCTTTTTTCATATCATCACGAACAGAATATAACTGTATGCCTGTAATATGATCGTTTGCAAAAGGCTTTGAAAACGCTTTTGATTTTAATAAGGAAAATCCCGCAACTGTAAGTGCGCTCTGTGTTATAAATTTTCTTCTTGAGTTGTTGTTCATAAAGCTTCGTTAGGTGAATAATATTTTAAAAATACTCAAATGTTTTTATTGCAGAAAACAATTGTATTTATATAACAATTCAACATAAAAACAAATAACTAACATTGCACTTTATGGCGAAAAAAATTTTATTTATTGATCGTGACGGCACGCTTATAATTGAACCTGTTTCCGGTAATATTGATAGCTGGGATAAGCTCCAGTTTTATCCGCATGTATTTAAATACATGAATTTAATTGCAGCGGAATTTGATTATGAGTTAATAATGGTAAGCAACCAGGATGGTTTGGGAACTCAATATTTTCCTTACTCAAACTTTCAGCCAATACATGATTTCGTAATCAATGCTTTTGAAAATGAAGATGTGCATTTTAGCGCGGTATATATTGATCCTTCATTTAAAGAAGATAAATCACCTAACCGAAAACCGCGTATTGGTATGGTAAAACAATACATGAATAATCCTGATTATGATTTGGAAAATTCTTTTGTAATAGGAGATAGAATTACAGATGTTCAGTTTGCAAAAAATCTTGGCTGTAAAGCTTTATGGCTGTTACATACACCAGGTAAAGGATTAACAGAAATTACAGACACTGAAGATGTATTACGTGCTACTGCGCTTGCATTGGAAACAAAAGCATGGAAAGAGATTTATGAATTTCTGAAAAATGAAAACAGTAAATAATTATATAGTTTTTGAAGAATAAATATTAAAAAGCGCACAATATAGAAAGGAATAAAAATTTATGCAGTTTAGTGCATGTAGAAATAATTGTAATTTTAGTTTATGAAATTGAAAGTATATATACATAAAGCCGAAGAAGGTGGTTATTGGGCAGAAGTTCCTTCTATTCCGGGCTGCGCCACACAAGGGGAAAGTTTTGAAGAGCTTTTACAAAATATTTATGAAGCTGTTGAAGGATGTCTTAGTATTGATATTGATGATCCTCAAACTGAGAATACACAAATTCTTGAGATTGCAGTATGAAGACAGTATCAGGTAAATCGTTTTGTAAAATACTTGAAAAAAAGGGATGGGAACTTGCAAGAATTAATGGCAGCCATCATATATACACTAAAAAAGGAACTGTTTATCGCATATCAGTACCGGTACATAAAAATGATTCTTTAAAGATTGGCTTACTTAAATCTTTAATGAAAATAGCTGAAATAAAAGATGATGAATTGCAGTAATTAAATATTCGGTATTCTGGAGACAATAAAAACCTGGACTATTTCATAATAATCACTTTAGCTTAAACACTTCTTTTATCTTATCAACGTAATCGAGTTTTTCCCAGGTAAATAATTCAACTGTTTTGGTTACAGTTTTTCCTTCGGGAGAGGAAAATGTTTTTTCAACGGTTTCATTTTTTCTGCCCATGTGTCCATAAGCTGCAGTTTCGCTGTAAATAGGATTGCGAAGTTTTAAACGTTGTTCAATGAAATATGGACGTAGATCAAAAATGCTTTCAACTTTTTTGCTTATTTCACCATCTGATAAATTCACTTTTGATGTACCGAAAGTTTTCACATTAATGCTGGTTGGTTTTGCAACACCAATAGCATACGATACCTGTACAAGCGCTTCATCACATACACCTGCAGCTACTAAATTTTTTGCAATATGCCTTGTTGCATAAGCAGCAGAACGGTCAACCTTGCTTGGATCTTTTCCGCTGAAAGCGCCGCCGCCGTGTGCACCTTTTCCGCCATACGTATCAACAATAATTTTTCTGCCGGTAAGTCCTGTATCACCATGCGGTCCGCCAATAACAAACTTGCCGGTTGGGTTTATATGATAGATTATATTGCCATCAAAAAAATGTGCATAATCAGGATAATGTTTTTTAATGCGCGGAATCAATATTTCAATCATGTCTTTTTTTATCTGCTGCTGCATCTCTGCTTCATCAGCAAAATCATCATGCTGTGTTGAAACAACAATCGCATCTATACGAATAGGTTTGTTGTTATCATCATATTCCAAAGTAACCTGGCTTTTTGCATCGGGCCTTAAATATTTTATCTCGTTATTTTCACGGCGAAGTGCAGCTAACTCAATTAAAAGCTTGTGTGCAAGACTTAAAGCCAAAGGCATTAGTTCTTCCGTTTCATTAATGGCATATCCAAACATCATTCCCTGGTCGCCTGCACCCTGCTCTTCTTTATTTGACCTGTCAACGCCCTGGTTGATATCTGCTGATTGCTCATGTATTGCAGAAAGCACACCGCATGAATGTGCTTCAAACATATACTCACTTTTAGTATAACCAATTTTGCGGATTACACCTCGTGCAATTTCCTGCACATCTAAATAAGCCTTCGATTTTACCTCGCCGGCCAATACAACCTGGCCTGTAGTTACAAGTGTTTCGCAGGCAACTTTACTATCTGCATCAAAAGCAAGAAAATTATCTATAAGCGCATCAGAAATCTGATCTGCAACTTTATCGGGATGTCCTTCAGACACACTTTCAGAAGTAAATAAATAAGGCATAATTTTTTTTTAACAGGGTGCAAATATAGTGTACTAAATAAAAATTATTGAACAGCTGAATATACTATGTGTAACCGCATCTTGTATTGACTGTTGCTGCCGCCGCCCAGCATTACTCTTCCTACGGCTGCATTATTTAGTGCAGGTGACGAAATTGGCACTGCATAAATGGTGTTTTTAACAGGATAAATATATTGGTTGTAAGGAGCAAAAAGAGAAAGATTATACAAGGTGTCATGCCTTGTTATAACATTTTGCACATACCTTGATATATCGAAACTATAATAAGATGTAGTTCTGCCTGTGTTTGCATCAATATGAGATTTAGGCGTTACACCAAATTGAAAAAGGTTACTAATACTGCCTCCGGAAAAAGTTATATCATACGGTATAGCAAACCTGCGGTTTGAATCTTCTGCAGAAAGAAAAAGATTTGGCGCAGTAAGATATTTATCATTGTCGGTTGTAAGGTCAGGCACCTGGTACATTAATATTTCGGCGCGGTGAACAATTACATTCGGCATATGCAACACCGATTGAATATTTATATGAGTATATAATCCGGGGCTCGTTTGCATAAATACCAAATCCTGATTAGAATCTGCTCTTGAAACATAAGAAGGTATTTGTGTGCCCTGGTAATCTCTTAAAATAGTATTTGAACTGGCAGAAGTTAAAACGTTTGGTGCAAATCTGCGTGTTACAGTATCTGAATGATTTATTGTATGATAATAAAGCGACAAATGAGTAGCGGTATCCAATAAATTTATAAGCACTAAAGCATTGCCGGTTTCTTCCGGTTCTACAACTAAACCTCTTAAATAATTATAAAAAGTAGAATCGTTTTGAAAAGCCGATGGGCTGTCTAAATTTATAATTTGCTGGCCAAATGCATTACTTAGTTTTATTCTAAGCTGGTTGATAGTAGGTTCTTTATTAAAAATAGTTGAATCAACATCATTTAATGTTGTAATATCCACATCTTTTGCCGTACCGGATTCTGTAATTTCCGGTCCCCGTTCAAAAGTTATATTATTATCATAAGCAGAGTCATTATTAAACAGAACTTCAGGCTCTATGGTGTACACATGCAACTTAAGGTGTGGAATAGTATCACCCCAATTACCATGGTAACTTAAACAAAGCACAACAGAATCAAGCACAATACTGTCTTTGTTGAAACCAAGAGAAAATGGACTGGTAAGTGGCCCGACCTGGAAATTAATTGATGCTTTTGTTTTCCCGAAAATGGGATCATTTATATAGCCCAAAACATGATCATCAGATATGCCGACAGCAACCGTATCGAAACCTATGTTTTTAGTAAGTACTTCAAGCACCGTATCTTTTGTAAAAACGCCATCAACAGGAGGTATCAGACCAGCACCAATATTGGTGGTCATAATTTTTGTACAGGAAAAAATGAGCGTAACAAAAATCAAAAAAAAAGAAATTTTTTTAAAATGGGAGCGAGATAAATTCATGAAATTGTTACTTCGGCGCAAGCTCGTTATACAATTCTAAATAGTCTGTTAAATCAGTTTCTTTATTATATGCCAAAATCTTTTTGCCCTTTGATTTAGCAAATTCTTCAACAAGTTTTTTATCAACTTTTTCAGCGCCAAATGTTATTGCATCAGCATAATATGCTCCGCCTTTAAACATTGCAGTGTTATTGGCTTCTTTATATAACTCAAGCTCTTTATCTTTTATATTAGCATGAATACTTGCCTTTTCTAAAAAAGATTTTCCCAGCTTTTCTTTAAATGTATTTTGACCGATGGTAAACACAACCTTACTGTGCAGGAATACAGGCTCACGTTTGTAAACTGTTTTTAAATACATAGGAATCAAACCTGTCATCCAGCCGCTGCAATGGATGATATCAGGCGGCCAGCCGAATTTTTTTACGGTTTCCAGAGCGCCTTTACAAAAGAAAATTGTGCGCAGGTCATTATCATCATACCAATGCTCATGCTCATCATGAAAAACATATTTACGCTTGAAAAAATCTTCATTATCCAAAAAATAAACCTGCAATCTTGCATTAGGCAATGATGCTACTTTTATCTGCAAAGGATAATCATCATTATCAATCGAAACATTAATTCCTGACAATCTTACCACTTCATGCAATCTGTGCCTTCTTTCATTAATCACGCCAAAACGGGGCATTACACAACGAACTTCGTATCCGTTGTCATTGCATTTTATAGCGAGCTTATTAACGATTTCAGCAAATTCAGTGAGCTCAAGGTAAGGCGACATTTCTGTGGCTATAAATAAAATTCTTTTCTTTGTTGACATTCAAAAAACCTGTTTTATACCTAACTCAAAAAAATAAAGAGTGCAAAAGTACAAAAATGCTTTTGAAATTAAGTAATTATGGTGTTGAATGCTGTTAAATTCCCTGCAATGATTTTATTTAAAACGATTACATCACTTCAAAAAGAGTTGGAAAAATTACGCAGCCCAAATTTAAAAATTGGATTTGTTCCAACTATGGGCGCTTTGCATGCAGGGCATCTTTCATTAATAAAAGAAAGCAAAAAAAATTTTGATGTAACTGTATGCAGCATCTTTATAAATCCAACGCAGTTTAACGATAAAAAAGATTTCGAAAAATACCCGGTTACTATTGAAAACGATATTTACTTACTCGAAACAAATAAAACTGATATACTGTTTTTGCCTTCTGTTGATGAAATATATAAAGATGGATTAAAGCAATTGCAACATTTTAATTTAGGTTATCTTGAAAATATTTTAGAAGGAAAATACAGGCCCGGGCATTTCCAGGGAGTTTGCAATGTGATATACAGGTTATTGAACTTTATTCAGCCTAATACAATTTTTTTAGGAAGAAAAGATTATCAGCAATATTTAGTTTTAAAAACCATGATGCGGCAATTTTTTCCTGGTGTAAATATTCTTGCAGTTGATATACAAAGAGAAGAAAGCGGGCTTGCCATGAGCAGCCGTAACATGCGTTTAAGCGAAGATGCAAGAATTAAAGGTGCATGCATATATCAATCATTGCAGTTTACACAACAAAATATTTCTGCAGTAAGCTTTGATAAATTAAAAGCACAGGCAACTGAAACACTGCTGCAAAACGGTTTTGATAAGATTGATTACATAGAAATTTGCGATGCTGAAACTTTATTATCTTTAAAGAGTATTGAAAAAAATAAAAAATTAATTGTGCTTGTTGCTGCTTTTATTGAAGGTGTAAGATTAATAGATAATGTGCTTATAAATTAACACTTAAATTATTTATATGGCAGAAATAAAAACAAAACAGACAGATGAAAACGTTGCTAAGTTTTTAAATACCGTTGCCGATGAAACAAAACGCAAAGACAGTTTTGCAATAGTTGACATAATGAAACAGGTTACAGGTTTGCAACCTAAAATGTGGGGCACCAGCATTATTGGTTTTGGCAGTTACCATTATAAATATGAAAGCGGGCACGAAGGTGATATGTGCATAATAGGTTTCTCGCCACGCAAGCAAAACATTGCTATTTATGGCATGGGCGGTGAAGAAAGAAATAAAGATTTACTTGCTGCACTTGGCAAGCATAAAACAGGCAAAGGCTGTTTGTACATTAATAAGCTGAGTGATGTAAATGCTGATGTGTTAAGAAATATTATCAAGGCTTCGTTTGAATATTTGAAAATGAAGTATAGTTAGTTAGAAATAGGCAATGTACTTAGAACACAAGGCCAGCTGAGAGAAATTGCCATAAGCATGAAATCAAACACGTCTTAATGCTCAAAAAATTAATGTGGTAAACTAATAGTTTAGGGCCAATGATAGCTGTATGACACTTTCTGATTTATTTATTGTTTCAAAAAAGATAATTGTAACTAGACTCATTTGTTTTTTCTGGCTTATAGCAAAGGCAATATCATATAAGGTTTGGCTGGCAAATAGGTTGTTTCCAGTTGTTCCCCCATTCAATTTTTTATTTGTTCCTTCATTTATACATCTTGTGCTATTTATTTTTTCGTTATTAGCGTTGATGGCTTTATTCATTTTTCCTTCAAAAAGAATTTTGCAGGTCAGTGTAATTATTATTGAAGTACTTGCTTGTTTATTGGATCAGAATAGATGGCAGCCGTGGGAATATCAATACATTTTTATAATAATTACTTTGGTAATAAATTATAAAAATGATAACACCGCTAATTCGGTAATAGCTTTCATATCTGCAGCTATTTATTTTTATAGTGGTTTAGGTAAAATGAACGATATCTTTTCGATAACAACATACAATGCATTTAGAACGTCAGGAATCTTGCATTCCGACACTTCATATTTTTATAACTTATTAGTTTATCATATCGGTTATGCTTTAGGCATAATAGAATTATTATTAAGTATTGGTTTATTATTTCAACGTACAAAAAAAACTGCTGCTATATTTCTTATTCTAATGCACGTTTTGATACTCATTGTAATTGGCCCATTTGGAACTAATTATGATATAATAGTATGGCCATGGAATGTTGTAATGATATTGCTATTGTATACATTATTTATTTCCAAACCGCGTGTTTCAATACCATTCAAATCAATTACAAAAGGTTGGAACAAACTTATATTTATCCTGTTTGCAATAATGCCGGCATTTAATTTTTTCGGTTATTGGGATTACTTTTTATCAGAAAGCTTGTTTAGTTGCAAACCTCCCGACATGTATATATGCGTAGCCAACCGCGACCGTAAAAAAGAAATGCAGACTTTCTTTATAAATAAAAATAAATTTCTTTGTGGAGATAGTTCTTTTATGATAAATGTCAGAACATGGTCTTTTCAGGAGATAATGGTTCCTGCATATCCTGAATTAAGAGTGTATAAAAATATTAAATCACAATTACTGAAACGTTATCCTGATATGGAGGCAACATTTTTTGTATCTATATATATTAATGGCCAAAAAAAGACAGTAGAATTAAAGTGAAATAAATTAAACACCATTTTAATCGTAACAGAATCTTCATTACATCTTCATAAAATTCCTCTTCTTACCTTCGCGCTCTATGACAATAGAAAAATTACAGGATTTGCGGTCCCGCTTAGCCGGGATAAGGAGGTTTCTTTGACGTTGATAACCGCACACAGAAAATAGAAAACGATAAACAGCTCTCACTTTCGCCGGGATTTTGGAATGATAATGAACGCGCCACCGGCATCATGAAAGAAATAAAGACAAATGAATATTGGCTGAAATTGTATAAGCAATCTGAAAACGTTGTTGAAGATTTTGCTGTGCTGTTTGATTTTTGGAAAGCCGGTGATGCAACTGAAGAAGAAACAAAACAGGCGTATGATAATGCGTTAAAAATATTAGATGATGCAGAGTTCAAAAGCACATTAAATCAGCCGGAAGATGAATTGCCCGCGGTGTTGCAAATTAATCCTGGTGCCGGCGGAACAGAAAGCCAGGACTGGGCAGAAATGCTGCTGCGCATGTACAGAATGTATGGCGATAAACAAGGCTGGAAAGTTACCGAACTCGATTACCAGGAAGGCGATGGCGCTGGTATTAAAACAGCAACATTACAATTTGATGGCCCGTTTGCTTATGGGTTTTTGAAAGCAGAAAGCGGTGTGCATCGTTTGGTGAGGATTTCTCCGTTTGACAGTAATGCAAGACGGCATACATCTTTTGCAAGTGTATTTGTGTATCCATTAATTGATGATACGATTGAAATAAATGTAAATCCTGCTGATCTTGAATGGGAATTTTATCGAAGCGGCGGTAAAGGCGGACAGAATGTAAACAAAGTAGAAACCGCTGTGCGTTTAAAACATATTCCTTCAGGAATTATTGTTGAATGCCAGCAAAGCAGAACACAAGGTGAAAACCGTGAGCTTGCTTTAAAAATGCTGAAGAGCCGTTTGTATGAAGAAGAATTACGCAAACGTGAAGAAGCAAAAAATGCAACCAATGCGGGCAAGAAAAAAATAGAGTGGGGGAGCCAGATAAGAAGTTATGTTTTTCATCCGTATAAAATGATAAAAGACCACCGCACAGATTACGAAGTGGGCAATGTGCAACCTGTAATGGATGGTGAACTAGATGGGTTTATAAAAGCGTATTTAATGATGGAAAAAGAAGTTGAACAATAATCAATTATTAACCCTGTTTCTGCAGTTATTTAAATAGTTTCTTTATATTGAACCACCACTCAAAGTTTCATCATGAAAAAAAATATAGTCGTATTTTTTTTCAGCATACTTTTTTTTTACTTAAAAGTTACAGGCCAGTCCTGTGACACTATTCCTTATCAGCATATCTACAGTAATGCAGGTTTTTATGGCACGCGTATAAAAGGTTTTTCTTTCACTTCATCTGATGATATTTATATACTTGGTTTTGTAACGCAGGATACATCTAACAATAACACGGATGGCTGGATAATGCGCACAACGTTTCATGGCACGCCGCTTTGGTCCAAAGCAATTGGTACATCTGCCACAGAAACAATTAATGGAATCAGGAGCCTAAACAATGGTGGTTATATTTTCACAGGCTCAACAAAATATAATTCATTATATGATGTGGGATGGATTGCAAAAATTGATTCGTTGGGTGAACCGCAATGGTCGCTTGAATTAAAATCAACAAACGGAAGCTTAACGCAAACTGTTGAAATGGATAATGGAGATTTTGTTGCTGTTGGAACTTTATATTTAAATTTCAATGGCGATGGAAAAGGAAATATTCTCTCTGTTACTAATAGCTCAAACTTTATTATACGCATTAATAAAGATGGCAATGTAACCTGGCAGCGTTCTTTTTTTCATAGTGATAAAGAAACATTAAATAAAGTAACGCAGTTATCTGACGGAAATTTAATTGTAATCGGCAATAACTTAAATACTGGCTCAGCACACATCATAAAGATCAACCAATATAACGGCAGCATGATATGGATGAATGAATATGAAAATGCGGATTATTATTATAATAATGCACGCATCATAGAAAATGAAGACAAGAGCCTGAAACTTAAAACCGGCAACCGCACATACAGCTTTACACCAGATGGAAAATATAAAAACGAATCATCAGAAATAGATCTTGAATCTTATGGAAAGCCCGTTAAAAAAGCGCAAATAGAAGATTTTGGCGCTGTTAACGACAATGAAATTTATTACGCAAATACAAAGCCTGATCCTGTTTTATTTAGTGTGAAAGATGATTCAGTAATAAACTGGGCGCATATTTATAGTACGGATGTTTCAAATGCATTAGCACTTGGAAGCGGCCGTATTTTTCAAAATAATATTTATTTATCAGGTTCGTATAATACAGGCAATTCTTCTGATACAGATGGCAACATGGCTTATTTATTAAAGGCATCAATTAATGGTGAAACATTTTGTTCAAAAGATTTTGATATAGAATTTAAAACTTTAATTATTCCACCAGCCAGGGATGTATTTTATTCATGGACGGATGCGGGAGCTGTTACGCCAGAATTTATTCCAGTGTATTCAAAAAACATTATGCCTTTACGCCAGCGTGATTGTGTACAGCAAATCTGCTGCAACGATGTTGTTATAAATAAGCAGGAAGAAATATGCGATCATGATTCTTATACACTTCCCGATGGAACAGAAGTTAAACAACCCGGTTTTTATACTACGAGATTAAATACATTAACCGGTTGCGACAGCATTATTTATACAAACCTTTCTGCTGTCAAAAAAATAGACCTTGCTTTAACTGCAGATACCTGTTTGTCAAACAATATGCCTGTAACATTTTCTTTGCCTGCTGACAGCACAGTTCATTATCGCTGGCAGGATGGAAATACCAATGCAAAATATACAGTTAATTTCCCCGGCAAATACTGGGTAACAGCCGTATCAAATTGTGAAGCGATAAGAGATACTGTAAATGTGTTTGATAATTGCCAGCCTGATGTTTTTATTCCATCTGCCTTTACTCCAAATAATGATGGATTGAATGATATTTTTCGCATACCTGTAACAAATGGCCAGCATCTTTTAAACTTTAATATTTACAACAGGTTTGGGGAATTAATTTTTCATTCTGAGAGTGTTTCTGAAGGATGGGATGGTATAATAAATAATAAACCGCAGCCGCCGGGCACTTACATTTATCTGATAAAATATACAGATCTTGAAGGGAAATTACACTTGTTAAAAGGCACGGTTATTTTAATCAGATAATTTATCCGGGTATAATCAAACAAGAACTATTCATTCAAAATAATTTGAAAAAAATTCACTTAAAAAATTTTAATCAAACTATTGTTAGCATGATAATTTGACTATAAAAGCTATTACATAACTTATAAAAACTATTGTTATGGTAAACAATAAAAAGGATCAGAATGCTTATTCAACTGTAAATGCAGATGAAGAAAGAGATATGGCTGCAAAAGGCGGCCCTTCAACAACATTAGGAATACCAGATAATGCACATGGCATTTCTCATCCTTATGATGAAGACATACAAACGCAGATAGCAGCTAAAAGCACTGAAAATAAAAACAATAACAGCAAAGGAAATTATAAACAGAATAATAAGAAATAAAGAGTATGGAAAATTCATAAACATCTCAGCAATGAGTAAACAGTTTATGTTTATCCGACCCGGTTAGCTTAACAGCTAACCGGTTTTTTTGTGGCCTCTCCTAAGTCATCTTCAAAGGAGAGGACATTACTACTGAAAATTTGAAAAGCCCAATGAATTTGTAGCATTTTCTTGCCCCTTCTCCTTTGGAGAAGGATTGGGATGAGGTCAATGTGTTACGTGGTACACCAGGTATTCTCCCGGTTGAAAAGTATAAGTTCCTGCTCTCTTTATTTCAATTGCTTCACCGGAAAAAAGATTTACATATTTACCAGGCAATGCAGGATGGTCTATGCGAAATGTTGCCGCCTCTTTTCCAAGATTCATCAGCACAAGAATTTTATCATTTTGCCTTCTGCATAAATAAGCTAAAACATTTGGCGCATTAGTATTTAATAACAAAACAGAAGCGCTTTCCTGCAGCGCTCTATTTCTTTTACGAATGGTAAGTAATGTTTTATAAAATCCATGCAATTCCACATCACCATTCCAATCAATAAAATCTTTTTCAAAAAATTCAAGTCTTTTATAATTGGGTTTTTCCTGTCCTGAATAAAGAAGCGGAATACCCGGCCACGTACATGAAAATATTGCCATTGCTTTTGCACTCACTCCGTATTTTTCAAACTCTGTTCCGTGGTAAGTATTTTCATCATGATTTGAAGTGAACAATAATTTTCTTGAGCCGATGGGGTAATGCGAATAATTTATAAGTAATGGTTTTATTTCTTCAAATTTTATTTCATCTTTAAAATATTTATCAAATGCACGCATTACTTCCCAGCCATAAGTAAGGTCAAATGCTTCATGATAATTTAGTATCTCGCATTCAGCCAGCCAGAATAAGCATTTCACTGCATCACATTCTCCACGTGCTTCTATCCAAAAATCAACAGGCACAGTACGCGCCATATCGCAACGAAAACCATCAATATCATAATTAATTACCCAATGCTTCATGGCGTTTGTCATGCCTTCCCGCAAAGCCGGAATTTCATAATTCAGATCAATTACGTCAACCCAACCATATAATTCAGTAAAATTTCCATGCTCATCTTTTCTGTACCAGTCAGCATGTTCTTTTGTCCATTGATGATCGTAACCGGTATGGTTCGCCACCCAATCAATAATTACTTTCATTCCAAAAAAATGTGCAGTTTTTATCAACTCTCTGAAATCATCTTCAGTTCCATAGGCCGGATCAATATTGGTATAAGAACTCGCCGCATAATAACTGCCGAAAGTGCCCTGTCTTTTTTCCACGCTGATTGGTGTTACAGGCATTAGCCATAAAATATCAACGCCCATATTATGCAGGCGCGGAATATGTTTTATAAAAGCTTTAAAAGTTCCTTCTTGTGTATATTGGCGAACATTAACCTCGTAAATATTTGTACCGTTTCCCCAGTCTATAATTGGAAAAGCAATTGCCATTGATGAATTTTATTGTTGTTTAAAAAACAAGTATTATACCAATGGCTAATATGAGGAATAAGGAATTAATAATTAAGATGCTTCAGAGAAGGCTTTGTTACAATTGTAAGCTTCGTAACCTGTCAGGTGCCTGCAATTTTTTTTGTATTGCGCCCTAAGTCTCACTACTGCGATATTAATGTTTGCAAAGCAGCTTCTTCGATGAGTGAAACCACCGCTTTCGGCTGCGATACATAAATGGCGTGGCTTCCACTTACCTCGCGGACTGTTGAACCTGCCCGCTTAGACATGAATTGCTGAGCTGCAAGTGGGATCATCTTGTCTTCTGTAACAAGCAGGTACCAACTCGGTTTGACTTTCCATGCCGGCTGGCTGATTGCCCCATTTAGCGCCTCCAATCCCCATGGAACCTGGGAGTTAGCCATAAACTCAGCCGTCTTCGTATCAACATCAGCTGCGAATGATGCAACGAATTTTGCTTTATCAAGAAACAGAAAGCCATCCTGTGGTGGGAGTATAGGTGGCACAGGTGCACCCGGAGGAGGATCTTTGATTAGTGAACCCACAGATTCACCACTGTCAGGAGCAAAGGCTGTGATGTAAACAAGACCAATAACCTTTGGATCGTTACCGGATTCAGTTATAACTACTCCGCCATAAGAATGGGCGACGAGAATCACAGGTCCTTCAATTGTAGCAAGCACTTGCTTAGTTGCAGCAACATCACCGGTGAGGGATATTGTCGGGTTTTGCACGATGGCAACTTCGTAGCCGTCCGTCTTCAGAATTTCATAAACACCTTGCCAACCGGAGCCATCAACAAAACCTCCGTGAACGAGAACAATTGTGGGTTTTTTTTCTTTTGCATTTGTGTTCATTTGAGAATGATTTTTGGTTAAGAAAATTGATTTTATTACCGAAAATTTCTGCGTTATGCCCGGCCGAACATATATTCACCTAAGAACGTATTTGATGCTGTTTAAGCATGACGCACAAAATAAGTATTGCTGTAGACGATGATAATAGTATCGGTTAACCGATACTGGGCTAAATTAATGATTAATTATTGATCTAAAAGCAGGTTGCTTCGTCGTTCCTCGTCGCAAAAACGTTCAATCAAACAAACCCTTAATCACACTCTTTCCTTCCTTCTTTTGTGCTTTCTTAAATGTAGAAAGTGGGTTTTACTCACTATAAATATTAATTATGAGATTATCTCGTGATAATTATTTTATAAGGTCTCGATGAATGCGTTGCATTTCCCGCTTTCGCGGGAAAGACGTGTAACTGGTTGATTAAATATTGAACTATAAATAAGGTACAAGACAAGCGTTGGCAGCAAAAACTTTCAAAAGAGTTTTCTTCGTCTTTCATTCGTACCATGTTCGTGCCATGTTCGTCTTTGCTCACCCCGCAGGCGAAGAAGGTACGAATAAATAGCGCATATAGTAGGTCTATGGTTAAAACGATTTATACCGAATGGTCTTTACAGTATTGTAACAGGTTATTTACTGCACCACTTTCTCTACCCTTACACCTGCATTCAAAACATTCTGCAAAGGATCTTCGCGCATTACCTGTTGTAATATAAAAGTATAATCGCCTTTTGCAAGATGCGTTGGTTGTGTAAATAACAACACCCGCTGTTCAATTATATCATCCATAGAAGAACCCAGCCAGCCGTTGGCGCTTGCAAGCTGTACATTTAAACGCTGGGTTTGTGGTTTTTTGCCGGGAAGAATTGAAGTAAAATCAATATAAATATTATTGAAGTGATACGACTCTGTATGGCGTAGTACAAGATAAATATTGTAGTATGTTACACTGTCTGTTGCAGTAAATGTAAAAGATAACCGGTTGCTGGTGCTCCATTCATGTTTTGGAATAGCCTGTGTTTTTTCATACACATCAATTGTATTGCAGGAGGCAAGCAACAATACCGCGACAATAAATATTTTAGAATTGAAAAACTTCATGCTTACAACACATTTAAGATTTGCTCTTTTGCTTTTTCCAGTTCATCTTTCATAAGCACTACGCATTTTTGAACATCTGAATCATACGCTTTAGAGCCTGTTGTATTTATTTCCCTGCCAATTTCCTGCAGGATAAATGAAAGCTTTTTTCCTTTTACAATGGTTTTATCGGTAAGCACATCTTTAAAATATTCGCAATGATTTTTTAAGCGCACCTGTTCTTCGCTTATATCAATCTTTTCTATGTAATAAATTATTTCCTGTTCCAAACGGTTTGGATCATAATTTTCTTTGCCTACATTTTCATCCAGCACTTTTTGCAGACCTTCTTTTATTTTTATTCTTCGCTGCGGCTCAAGTGTTGCCACAGCAGCCTGCTGCAATTCTATGTTAGCAATTCTTGCAACCAAATCGTCTTCCATGCTTTTGCCCTCTTCTTTGCGATGTTTATTTAAATCATTAATTGCATCGTTTAAAGCACCTGTAAAAAAATTCCATTCATCTTCTGCAATAATTTCTGTTGAAGCGCTGATAACATCGGGCAATCTTAATAATGCACTTAAAATATTTTCCTGTGATAAACCCAATTCATCTGAAAGTTCAAGTATAGGCTTATAATAAGCTTTAACAACGCCTTTATTTACGCGTACAGATTTATCGGAACCGTTCTGCGAAATGGTGATCACGCACTCAATACTTCCGCGCATTAAACCTTCGTTTAGTATATTCCTTATTTCAAATTCGTAAGGTTTAAGCAAAGAAGGCATAGTAAGGCGAATGTCATATTGCTTACCGTTAAGTGAACGTATTTCAACCAAATAAGATTTATCAGCAATCATTTTTTCAGCACGGCCATAACCTGTCATTGAATAAAGCATAATATAAAATGTATGCTGCAAAGAAAAGTAATTATCTGAATGCGGGCAGATTGAATTTATTTTAATAGCTGGTAATTGCTCGTGATATTTTAATAACGATAAACGAATTACTTATTTAACTAGAACACTTTTCATTTTACATTTGAATAAAACTGCATTGAATTTTCCTGCTGTTGCAATAGTGATCTTAAATTATAACGGGCGCAATTATCTTGAAAAATTTTTGCCTTCTGTTTTTGCATCAACCTATCCAAATAAAAAAATAATTATTGCTGATAACGGCTCTTCAGATGACAGCGTTGCATACCTCACCAATAATGTTGCAGCGGCAGAAATTATTTTATTGGATAAAAATTATGGTTTTGCCGGCGGTTATAATAAAGCATTATCAAAGGTGCAATCAGAATATTATATCCTTTTAAATTCTGATGTAGAAGTTGAAGCAGGGTGGATTGAAGATATGATAGCATTGATGGAAAAAGATGCGGGTATTGCTGCCTGTCAACCTAAAATATTATCTTATCACAACAAAAAATTTTTTGAACATGCCGGCGCCTGCGGCGGGTGGATTGATAAATTAGGTTATGTATTTGCCCGCGGAAGAGTGTTTGATATTTGTGAAGAAGATTACGGGCAGTATAACATCACGGAAAAAATTTTTTGGGCAACCGGCGCAGCTTTATGCATAAGGGCTGAACGCTTTCATGAGTTGAATGGTTTTGATGATTATCTTTTTGCACACATGGAAGAAATTGATCTGTGCTGGCGCTTACAGCGAAAAGGTTATAGTATTTATTGCTGTCCTTCTTCTGTTGTGTACCATATTGGCGGTGGCACTTTGCCAAAAACAAACAGCCGTAAAACCTTTCTTAATTTCAGGAACAATTTTATAATGCTTTTAAAAAACCTTTCTTTTTCTGAAGCAGCCTGGAAAATTCCTTTACGCATTTTATTGGATTGGTTGTTTGCTTTCAAAAGTTTTATTCAAAAAGATATGCAATCTTTCAAAGCTGTATTTAAAGCACATGCCGGTGTTTTAAGGTGGATCAGCATTCGTAATAAATACCAGGAACTTCCTTCAAAAAAAATAAAAAAAATCCCGGGTGTTTACGGTGGCTCATTAATATGGGCGTACTTCATCAGCAAAAAAAAACATTTTTCAGAAATTGTTAAGCCAAAGAAATAAGTATTGATTGCACAACCTTATTTTTGCAATGCAAAATTCTAACATGGCACACGAATCTGATTATAAAGACAAAGAGTTTGGTTACAACTGGGTAACTTCTTCAAGATTTTTATTTTACATACAGGTGCTTTGTCTCGTTGCACTTTTTACCGGCATGTGCTATAATCTTTATGAGCACAGGTATAAAGGCAAACCAGAAGTGGAAATTCCCACAAACACTTTATACACACCACAGTACAAATAAATTTGCATAAAATTTTTTGCATTAAGCGCAGATTACTATTTTTGCCGTCCTTTAAAAGTTCTTATACATAAGCGGAAGTAGCTCATTTGGTAGAGCACGACCTTGCCAAGGTCGGGGTAGCCAGTTCGAGCCTGGTCTTCCGCTCTTTTAAAAAAGTTATTTGTTATAAGTTATTTGTTGTTAATAACAGTAGCTGTAATTAATAACTTTTTTTATTGCCCTGGTGGTGGAACTGGTAGACACGCAGGACTTAAAATCCTGTCCGCCGCAACGCGGGTGCGGGTTCAATTCCCGCCTGGGGCACACAAAAAACCGATCAAAACAGATCGGTTTTTTTATTTGTACGCATAAGCATATTATGGAATACTAACAGTGTACTTCTCAATTCGTTGCTTTGCCACAATATTTGCAGCAGTTGTTGCTGTTGCGGTAAGCGCATCCTTTGTTAAATAATTATACGTAGCGTCATCTGATGCATTCCATGTATAAGGTATCAGCATAAACTGGTAAACGGTATCAGGAGAAAGACCGGAAACTTTTACAGATACTGCCGGCAATTTAGGAAGCAATGAAGGTATAAGAGGAACAATTGTTCCCTTTACTACAATTTTATCCGGTGCTTGCCCATTTGCATTTTTTTCTATTGAAATTTTAGTTGAAGAATATACCAGCAAATAGCCTGCACTTTTTGCACCGGCTACTGGAAATTTTGCATTGCCCCAATCAAGATTTACAGAACCTGCGTCTGCTGCTGCATTAAAAAATTGCGGTTGCAGAAGCGGAGGGTTGGAGAGTGTAAAAAAACTGTCTTCAACAAAATTTGTGCTGTGGCTTGCATTACTGTTCATAGCATATACGCTATAGCGGTAAAATGTTTGCGGAGAAAGATTGGTTCGTTTTTGCGAGAATTTACCTAAAGCGGTAATGCTATCGTGTAATCTGCCATATTGTAAAAAAGGCGCTTCAATAAAAGGGTTTGCCATGCATGAACCTCTGTCAATAAGCGGTGAAGATCCGGAAGAAGTAACAATAGCGGAAAGAATTGCTGAAGTATTGGTAATACTTTTTACGGCAGCATTTTTTATACCAGGCGCTTTGGGCCAGTTACCAATAGTATCAAGTATATTTTTAAAATTTTGTTTTATCAAAATTTCGGTTGGCGTTAAATTTTCGTCGCGTAAAGAATATCTTTCTTTTTCATCTTTAACTGTATTATAAAAATTGCCTGCTCTTGCAGTTAATGTAGAATCATATAGTTTATATGTTTTATCACGTACCCAACGCTGCAGATCAGTAAAGCCCGGATGCGGATCATAATGACAAAACAATTGCTGCTTTGCCGGATAGCTTTTGCCCAAAATTACATTGTAAAAACTATGGCCATCTATTGTACCATATTTATTCAGATTTTTTACTTTACCAAATTGTGCTAATGTTGGAAAAAAATCAGGAAATTCAATAAGATCATCATTCACACTTCCCTGCGGCACAAACCCGGGCCAATAAACAATAAACGGCACATGCGTACCACCTTCAGTAGAATTTCCTTTTTCGCCTCTTATATGCTGAATGCCATTGGCATTATAATATATTTCAGACGGAACCCCATTATCGCCTGCATAAAAAATGATTGTGTTTTTATCTAACCCTGATTGATGCAATTTGTCTAAAATCAATCCCACTTTTTTATCCATGTAATGAATCATTGACGGAAAAAAACTTGTATCACTTGGGTTTTTATATGGATTCCATGATGCAAAAGCCGCATCATCAGGTGTAGGGCAAAACGGTGCATGACCAATAGACATTGAATAATAAATAAAGAATGGTTTTGTTCTGTTTTTTTGTATGAAATTAAATATGCTGTCGGTTAAAATATCTTCTGAATATTTACCTGCAGTTAAGCTATCCGGTATGCGATAACCATTTGCCATAAGCGCAGGAGTTTTATATCGCCGGTATGCCACAGTATCTTCAGTTAATTCAAAAATGATATGGTAATCCCAGCCCCAGTTTTTCATGGTGGCCATACTGTATTGCAGTTGCAGCTTACCAAAAATGCCGGTTGCATAGCCGGCATCATGCATTACATTGGCAATAGTTTTTGCAGAATCACTCATATAACCCCAATTGCTGTAATTGCGAAAATTATACTTGCCAGTAAGAAACATAAACCTGGAAGGAGAACATAAAGGGGATGCTTCACAATGTGTAAAATTCATGCCATGCCTTGCCATAGAATCTATTCTTGGCGTTGAATATGACTGGCCGCCATTTACTGTTGGAACTGAGTAACCAATATCATCTGCGAGTATAAAAATTATATTGGGTTTTGAATTTACCGGCTGTTGTTGTGCATTTACCTGTACAAAGAATAAACAAACCTGTAATAATAAAAATATAAATACTTCAGGCAGTTTCATGTTTGGGCAGGGATGAGATTTCATACGTTAAATATAAATAAATGCAAACATTAAATAACCTGATGCCTGATATTTCAGCAGAGCATAATGGTAAAATCTTTTTTACTTTTTTGCACCAATATATTCTACTCCTAATTTTACTTTAATGAAGTTTCTCATCATCCGCTTTTCTTCTATTGGCGATATTGTTTTAACTACGGCAGCCATCCGTTGCCTTAAGCAACAAATACCAGGCGCTGAAGTACATTTTCTTACCAAAGAAAAAATGAAGGCTGTAACTATTGCAAACCCTTATATTGATAAATTTTATTATTACAGCAACGATTTAAAAACACTCGCCCGGGAACTTCGTAAAGAAAATTATGATTATATAATTGACCTGCATAAAAATATCCGCACCTATTTACTCAGATTAAAGCTCATTACATCAAAAGCGCTTTGGTATAGTTATCATAAATTAAGCATTCAAAAATTCATACTTACCAAAGTTAAAATTAATCTTATGCCACGGCGGCATATTTCTTTGCGTTGTATTGATGCACTTGCTCCGCTGGGAGTGGTTGATGATGGAAAAGGCTTAGATTATTTTATTCCAGAATCAGAATATTTAAATGAAAACGATCTGCCTTCCGGGCATCTGTTTGGTTATATTGCCATTATAATTGGGGCCACGCACAATACTAAAAAACTTCCTGTATATAAGTTGCAGGAAATTTGTTCAAAAATAAATTATCCAATCATTTTAGTGGGTGGCAAGGAAGAGCAGGCAGAAGGTGAAGCCATTGCATCGGTAAATCCGCAAAAAATTTTTAATGCCTGCGGAAAATTTTCTTTAAATGAATCTGCCGGTTTAGTACGCAAAGCACGTGTTGTAATTTCGCACGATACAGGTTTACAATATATCGCCTGCGCATTTCAAAAACCTGTATTGGCAATTTGGGGCGGCACATCACCTAAATTACAGGTTGAACCTTTTTTTGGAACTTCAAATACATCATTGCATAAAAATTTTATTGTGCCCGGATTGCCCTGCCAGCCCTGTTCAAATTATGGAACAAAGAAATGTCCGCGTGGTCATTTTAAATGCATGAAAAATCAAAACACCGATTTAATTGCATCAACGGTAATGTCACTTTTAAAACAATGATTACTTTAGCATTAATTTAAAAACAATGAAAAAAATAGCATTCTCTTTTTTTGCAGTAACGCTTTTTGTTGCAGTATCAGCGCAATCAACTACGCAAGACACTTCTCTGCACGCCACTGCAGTTGCTGTGTGTGATTGTTTAACCAAAGCAAATATTAGTGATAAAAGTACTGAAGAGCAAATGCAGCAGGCATTTCTGAATTGCATATTTACATCGGCTCCGGATCTTATTACAAAAATTGCTTCCAGTGGTGAAGATTATGCAACCGCCGGGCAGGAAATTGGAACAAAATTGGCCATGGAAATGCTTAGAAGCGGCTGCCCTGCCTTTGCAAAAATTGCAGGCGCAATGGCATCAGGCGGAGATAGCGGCATAGACATGGAGATGCCTTCACAAGTGCAAACTGAAACTGTTGAAAGCACTGACGGCATGGTAACAAAAGTGGAAGAAAGAGATTTCACATATATAACTGTAAAAACTACTGCAGGCCGCGAATTTACTTTTATCTATTACAGTTATGTTCCCGGTTCAGACGACTGGATAAAAGATGCCATGACTAAGCTTAAAAATAAAAATGTTTCTGTTTCTTATGTTGAAAGCGAGGTATACCAGCCAAAATTTAAGCAGTTTATGAATGTGAAAGAAATAAAAACACTTACTATTAAATAGAATATTTTATAACCGGCTGCATTATTTTAATTGAGCACGGTTTTGTCACTCCCTTGCCTGCCCCGGCATATTCTTGTACAGCATATTTTCATAGCAGCAATGAACGACGATAAAAATAATAAGGCGCCGCAAATATTAAATTCATCATCCAACTTTCTTGGCTTTTGCTTTCTGGTATTAACTTCTTTAAAATTTTTCAAATTATCTCAAACAACTTTACTTGATGAAATTACGGCTGTTTGTTTTATAATTTTTATGCTCAGTTGTTTGTTTGCATTTCTTTCCATCCGCAGCACAACAAAACGTGCAGACTTTTATGAAACACTTGCTGAATATTCTTTTCTTTCCGGGTTAATTATAATCTTTTTAATGACGATTTTGTTTTTGCTGGAGGTTATTCATTAAATGAATAAAGTGTAGATTATGCTGCAATAAAAAACTGCAGTACAAGTGTTGCGACGCAAGGAACGATGCCACGAAGTACTGCGGTTGATTACCAAAAATTCTTTCTTTAATTATTGTATAAGCTTCGCGATTTGTTGTAAAGGCAATGTATTTGCCCATGTAGTTATTTGTGTATCAGTTGTATTTTTTGCAGTGAATGTAATAAGCGAACTGCCCAATGGAATTTGCATAGTATAATCGGTTTGTCCATTACCGTTATCGTTTTTTGTAAGCTGCCCTTTATAACCCTGCACTTTAATAATTTTATTGTTGCCATTACTCATCATGCCGCCCAGTATTGGCGTGTTTAAAAAAGCATTCAACGTAGTTATAAGCGGCGAATTGCCGATGATAGAAAGGTCAACATCATTATTTTGCCCCCAGGTGCGGTGAATGGTGCTGCCCATAAAACCTACATTGCTCATTACATTATCATCTTTTGTATTGGCAGTAAATTTATCCATTGTTGCAGGCAGCGCAGCCAAAACTTCTTTGCCTATAATTATATCAATTTCCTGCATGGCTTGTTGTAAAGCAAAATGTGCATCTTCTAATTTACCTGAGGCATAAGCTGTTTTTGCAGTAGTAATATCTGTTGTAAAATTTTGCGAGAAAGCAGTTGAAGCAATTAATACAAAGCTTAGTATAATTAAGTATTTCATTTTCTTTGTTATTTGTTATTTGCAATTTGTTTTTTTAAAAATGCTATTGTTCTCCAAGCATTTTTTTAATACCGTCAATATCAAAAGCGTTGGCGGCATTCATTACATCCTGTTCGGTGGCAAAGTTTACGCACTCCCAAACTATAAGCGAAGATTGCCCAAGCGGAACAAGCAATGTATAACCCTTGCTGTCATCATAAGTAATAACAGCTTTATAGCTTTTTACTTTTGTTTGTTTTACATTTTGGTTATTGCCATCGCTGTTTGTTTGCGTATACATCGAATTATTAAAATACAGATCAATAAGACCTGAATACATAGTATTGTTCCCAATTGTAACAGTTAATTGCTGATCTGCTTTTTTATACACACTCTGGATAGTTAAGTTGTTCCATCCCCATTGCGTACTCATTACTTTATTTTGCGTTGTATCTTTTTCCAAACCGCTTACGCTTGCAGGTAAAGATTGCAAAACCTGTTTGCCAATCTGCAGTTCAATGCTCATTAGTGCCTGCTGAATAGAATAGCGTGCATCGCTGTAATTGCCTGCTGCCTGGCTTTTTTCGGCGTCAGCAATTTGCTGGTTTACATCAGGCGGTGTTGTGTTGGTTAAACCCCCGCCTTTGGTATTCGATGGCTTACCGGTTGAATTTGTATTGTTGCCGCTCTGACTTGATTGATCGGATGTATTTGAAGTTGAATTTGTATTTACTGCATTGTTTACCTTGTCTTTTAATTTTTTAAGCAACTGGGCGTGGCTGTTATAACTTAAGCACCCAACGGCAAACAAAAGCAGCATGGTTTTTTTCAATAAGCGCATAATCGTTTTTTTATTTAGAAACGAAAATAAAGCAAATAGGGAAGTTTTACATCAGCAAAATATTTGAAATTTTTATTTGTCCTTTTGCGTATAAAAAGAATTTGCCTGTGCTGTTGAAGTGATGATAAGATCATTTATACAAACATGTTCGGGCAAGGTAGCGCAGTAATAAATTGTGTTAGCAATATCTTCTGCACGTAAAGGTTTAAAATCCTGGTAAACTGCTTTTGCTTTTTGCTCATCGCCTTTAAAACGCACCAGTGAAAATTCAGTTTCTGCAGCACCGGGATTTATGCAGGTAACTTTTATTTTATATGGCAGCAGGTCTATACGTTGCGCCTGGCTTATAGCATTTACTGCAAACTTGGTGGCGCAATATACATTGCCATCTTTATACACTTCTTTTGCTGCAGTAGAACCAATGTTTATAATATGGCCCTTTTTATTTTCTTTCATTAAAGAAATAACAGCTTTTGAAACATACAGCAAGCCTTTTACATTTGTATCAATCATTGCTTCCCAGTCATCCAGTAAAGCTTCATCAAAAGCATCTCTGCCTGCGGCCAAGCCGGCGTTGTTTACCAGCACATCTATATTATGCCATTCATCTTTTAAATTATCAAGTGCAGCAAACACTTCTTCTTTTTTGGTTACATCAAATACAAGTGGTAAAATTTTTATTTTTTTGTTTGATGATAATGCTGCTGCAATTTCATCCAGCCTTTCTTTTCTTCTGCCGGTAATAATACAGTTCCAGTTTTCTGCAGCAAATTTTTCTGCAATCGCTTTTCCAAAACCTGAAGTTGCGCCGGTAATAAGTATAGTTTTATTCATTTGTATATTTTTTGTTTCTTCAATGGTCAAATGCAATGCGTCAAAAATAACAGAGAATAAGTTGCGGGTTAGAAAATAGCTGCGATAAATGTTGTGTTTGTTTTAAACTTATCAATTTAAAAAATAGGCACATTATATTTGCGCGCCCATAGCAATTATGAAAAAAATATTCTTACTGCTTATAATTATTTTGGTTTCTGAAAGCATTACAAAAGCACAGCAACGGTTTGAAGTATTTGTTTCAAAAGCCAGTGATACCAAGGTAAGAATTGAATGGAAAAATCCGTATGGAGACAGCGTAGTGCAATTAGATGTGCAGCGGTCGTGGGACAGCGTAAAAAATTTCAAAACCATATTTGTTCCCTTATCGCCTGAACTTCCGCAAAACGGTTATATTGATGAAACAGGCGGCTACAACACACAGTATTACCGCGTATTTTATGTGCTGGCAAATGGCTCTTTCTTTTTTACAAAAGCAATAAAAACTAAAACCGGTTCAGACTTTACAAATGAAATAACGGAAGAAGAGGCTTCAGATAAAAATTTTCTTATTACCATTCATGATGATGATACGGTAATAGCTACACTGAGTTATGAGAGTTATAAGCGCTTCCGCGATTCAATTGTAAATTATACGAGGGATACTTTATATTCCCTAACTGATGCAGATGTGCTTATTCGTTATTACAATAATGATATAAGATGGATTCCTTCAACGCATATATTTACCAACACTGATGGTTACGTACAAATTTTTTTAGCAGATGCATTACAGAAAAATTATCGCTTGCGTTTTTTTGATGAAAACCATAAACAATTATTCAGCATTCAGCATATAACAGAAACCCAATTACTGCTTGATAAAACAGATTTCATGCATTCCGGCTGGTTTTATTTTGAATTATTTGAAGACAATAAATTAAAAGAACGCAACAAATTTTATATACCGAAAGACTTTTAGAGTTATAAATTATGAGTGATAAGTGATTAGTTTTAAATTCACTCATAATTCATCATTCATAACTTATAATTTGAAAATATGGTACCAGCTTTGCGCGAAAAATTTAATACTGAGTTCACACAAAAAAAATACATCAGTTACCTTGAAGATATGAATTCGCTTCACCCCGGAGATATAGAATTCAGGTTGGCTGAAACGCCCATATTTATTGATAAAGAATTCACACAAAAAATGATTGCTGCCTGTGAAAGCATTGTTGATGTAATTGTGCAACCCGGTTTTAAAACGCTTACCGCAAATGCAGTTCCCAAAGATTTAAATGTGCCGGGTGAAAATGATCACTCTCATTTTATTGCATTTGATTTTGGTATTTGCGAAAATGAGCAGGGACAACTTGAACCGCAATTAATAGAAATGCAAGGCTTTCCTACTTTATTTGCTTACCAGGTTTGGGATGATGAAGTTACACGCAGGCATTTTGATATTCCTTCAAATTATTCTTCTTATTTAAATGGTTTTGAAAAAGATTCTTATATACAATTATTAAAAGAAATTATAGTTGCTGATCATAAACCTGAAAATGTAATATTGCTGGAAGTGCTTCCGCACAAACAAAAAACAAGAATTGATTTTTATTGTACACAGGATTATTTAAATATTCCTGTTGTTTGCATAACAGAACTGGTAAAAGAAGGCAGAAAATTGTTTTATGTGCAGAACGAAAAGAAGACAGAAGTAAAGCGCATTTATAACCGGGTAATTTTTGATGATCTGCAGCAGCAAACACCGGAGATACAGGAGAAAGGGAAAATTTTATTTGAAGATTTGGATGTTGAATGGGCGCCGCATCCAAACTGGTTTTATCGCATCAGCAAATACACATTGCCATTTATAAAACATCCTTATGTTCCCGAAACAAATTTTTTAAACGATATAAAAAACATTCCGGCAGATCTTGAAAATTATGTGTTGAAACCCTTGTTTTCTTTTGCCGGGCAAGGCGTAGTAATTGATGTAAAAAAAGAAGATATTGATGCAGTAAAAGATCGGGAGAATTGGATTCTTCAACGCAAAGTAAAATATGCTGATGTTATAAAAACGCCTGGTGAAAATGCAAAAGCTGAAATAAGAATTTTTTATTTCTGGAAAGATGGTGAAGTGCGTCCTGTTGCCACGCAAAACCTTGCACGCATCAGTAAGGGGAAAATGATCGGTGTTCGTTACAACAAAGACCGGCAATGGGTTGGCGGCAGTATGGTGTTTTTTGAAAAATAAACTATGAACTTTTTCAAAGAAATCTTTGCCCGCATTTGGGCAACATGGGCTTTACTGCTTTTTGTTGCAACAATGTTGATTGCTTATATTTTTTATATCCCATGCCATTTTTTAAAAGAGCCGCAAAAAGCAAACTGGCACAGGTATGTATCAAGAGTGTGGATGTTTATTTATTTGAGTTTAATTGGCTGCCCGCTTACAGTAAAAGGCAAACAATATTTCGATGAACTTCCAAATTGTATTATTGTTTCTAATCACAACAGCTTAATGGACGTTCCGGTTACGACACCGTTTATGCCACGCGCCAATAAAACCATTGCAAAAAAAAGCTTTGCAGTAATCCCTGTTTTCGGATGGATATACAGTTTTGGAAGTGTATTGGTTGATAGAAACGATGATAAAAGTCGACGGAAAAGTTTTGAAGATATGAAGCGGGTGTTAAGCATCGGTTTGGATATGGTAATTTATCCTGAAGGCACACGCAACAGAACAGAACATCCTTTAAAATCTTTTTATGATGGTGCTTTTCGTTTGGCGGTTGATACACAAAAACCAATTATTCCAACGCTGGTTTTTAATACAAAAAAAGTATTGCCCGTACATAAAACATTTTATATGCTTCCGCATAAACTGGAAATGCATTTTTTACCCCCGATTGCAAGCATTAATATTTCTGCCAAAGACTTAAAAGAAAAAGTATTTAGGATAATGTGGGATTATTATGAAGCAAATTATTAGTTTAAAACAAGTCTTACGCAAAACGCTCTTTATTTGTCGTTTTTTGCCATCTTATTTTTTTAAATCAAAATGTATGTTTGCTTGATAAATTTTCATCAATATGGAAATAAAACCAGGCACTAAATTTAAATCTGTTGATGAATACTTTTCTGCTTTTCCTGCAAGCACAAGAAAAATTCTGCAACAAGTTCGGGACACTATAAAAAAAGCTGCACCCAGTGCTGAAGAAGTTATCAGTTATAATATGCCTGCATTTAAACTTAACAGCGTTCTTGTTTATTTTGCGGGCTATACAAACCATATCGGCTTTTATCCAACAGCCTCAGGAATAGAAGCCTTTAAAAAAGAATTTTCAACATATAAATGGTCAAAGGGCGCTGTGCAGTTTCCTGTTGATGAGCCTTTGCCTTTACAACTAATAACAAAAATTGTGGAATTCAGAATTGCTGAAACTTCAAAGCCCAAAATCAAAAAGAAATAGGCTCTATATTATTGCGGCAATTAATTAAAAGTTACAAATATCATAACCCGAAATTGAATAAAAATTATTTTAAAAATGTTATCTTTAAATCATTATTAATTCTTAAAAATCGCTTTATGAAAAAAACCACCTTGCTATTATGCACTCTTGTTTTAACAGGTTTAAGTTTTCACCTTTCTGCACAACAAATGGATGAAAATGCCCAAAAGGCCTGGATGAATTATATGACGCCTGGTGACGTACATAAAATGCTTGCAAAATCAGACGGACAATGGAATGAAGACGTTACCTGGTGGATGACACCCGGAGGCCAGCCGATGAAAAGCAAAGCAACCTGCACCAATACAATGATATTAGGTGGTCGTTACCAGCAATCAATGAATAAAGGAGATATGATGGGAATGCCGTTTGAAGGCATGGGCTTGCTGGGTTATGATAATGCTGAAAAAGTTTTTAACTATACATGGGTAGATAATATGGGCACCGGCACTATGAATATGAAAGGCACTTGGGATGATGCATCAAAATCCATAAACTTTACCGGCTTAATGGTTGATCCCATGTCAGGGAAAGAAGTTGCTGTAAGGCAGGTATTTACTATAACAGATGATAATAACCAGATGCTAAAAATGTATACTCCGGGCCCGGACGGAAAAGAATTTGAAACTATGGAAATTAAACTTACAAGAATGTAATAACAGGCAATAAGCTATTTGATTTATCAAAATAAAATTAAGCCGCAGAAATTAGTTTTGCGGCTTTTTTATAGTCATACAAACTTCAGTAAAAACTGCTATTATTTTTTACTTAGTATTTACTTGCCGATATTCGCAGTTAGAATTGCACCTGAATATGCGTCTTTCGTTCAACAACACACAAACAGCATTTGCGTATAAAACGAATAAGGAATTACAGGCCGGTCGTTTTCTTTTCGGCACAATGAATTATTCATGGTTTGCTGCTATCGGCGTAAGACTTACTCCTTTTTTAATGAAAACAGGTTTGCCGGTACATGGCGCCATAAGGCAAACAATTTTTAAACAGTTTGTTGGTGGGGAAACATTGGAACAAACTGCAAAAATTGCCAAAAGATTAGGCGATTATAATGTACAGGTTATTCTTGATTATGGTGTTGAAGCCAAGCAGGGAGAGGAGAATTTTGATAAAGCGAGAGATGTATTTATTCGTGTAATTGAATATGCAGCAACACAGCCAAATATTCCATACATCAGTGTAAAAATTACAGGTATAGCAAGATTTGGTTTATTAAAAACATTAAATTCTGCACCGCGGTTACGCAGTGGTGTGCACGATCATGAAGAAGAAGATGCAGAGTGGGACAGGGTTCGCGAACGCATGTATGATATCTGCGAAAAAGCAGCCGAAAAAAATATAGGTGTTTTAATTGATGCAGAAGAAAGCTGGATACAGGATCCTATTGACCGCCTTTCTGTTGAAATGATGGAAATCTTCAATCGTGAAAATTGCATTGTGTTTAATACCATACAGCTTTACCGGCACGACAGGATGAACTTCTTAAAAATGTACCACAACATTGCAAAGCAAAGAGGTTTTATTCTCGGGGTAAAAATTGTACGCGGCGCGTATATGGAAAAAGAAAGAGCACGTGCTGCGCAAAAAGGTTATCCATCACCCATACAACAGGATAAATCTTTTACTGACGGTGATTTTAATTCAGCAGTTGAATATTGCATAGATAATATTGAAGACATTGCTACTGTAATTGCCACGCATAATGAATACAGCAATCTTCATGCAGCTGAATTGCTTGATGCCAAAGGCATTCCGCATAATCATGAACACATCCATTTCTCGCAGTTATACGGCATGAGTGATAATATAACTTTCAATCTCGCAAAGGCTGGTTATTCTGTAAGTAAATATTTACCCTTTGGCCCAATACGCGATGTAATACCATACCTCATGCGCCGTGCACAGGAAAACAGCAGTATGAACGGCCAAACGAGCCGGGAATTATTACTGATAAAAAGCGAATTAAAACGCAGGACAAAAGCTGCTAAAGAATCAAAATCTAAAAAAGCAAGCCTGGTTAATTCCTAAGCCTCTATAAGCATAATTTATCAAAACCTGTTAGTTGAATTAACAATTTCACTTAATAAATTGTATCGCGCAATTGCCATTTGAAATTTATCTTCGCGCCTAATAAAGCTCTTGGAAAGGATGATAACGCGAAGAAATATCAGGGTAAAAGTAATGCAGGTATTATATCAAATTGAAAGCGGCGAAACCACCGCAGATGTTGATGCGATTAAAATTCTTGAAAACCGCCTTGACCAAACTCCCCGTCTTTTTACTTACCTGATATATTTTATCACAGAAGTGGCCCGCTACGCAGAAAAAGATGCCAACATAAAAGCAGCAAAACATCTTGCTACAGCAGAAGATAAAAATATAAATACAAGGCTTACTGGAAATATGCTTCTCTGGAAGATAATTGAGAACCCTTCATACAGGCAGGCAATTACAAAATATAAATTCAATTTTGAAAATACAGGCGCACTGGTTAAAAAAACTTACCAGGAATTAGTTTTAACCGAAGTATATAAACAATATATTCAGCAGCAAAGCCGCGATGTAAAAACAGAAAAAGATATAATGGCCTTTATTTTTTCTGAACTGATGTTGCCTGATGAAAATTTTGTTGCACACATTGAAGAGAATTTTACAAACTGGGATGATGATGCAGAAATGCTTGTTATTTTAATGATGAATTTTTTACAGAAACCATCTGTATTAAACCTGCAGCAAATGCCTGATGCTGAAAAAAATAATTTTGCAAAAGAGCTTTTACAAACTGTGCTCAACAAAAAAGAATATGTACTAACGTTGATAAAGGCACGCCTAAAAAACTGGGACCCGGAACGCATTGCAGTGCTTGATATGATATTAATGCAGATGGGTGTTTGCGAATTTTTATACTTTGCAACTATTCCGCCCAAAGTAAGCATTAATGAATATATTGATCTTGCAAAAGATTACAGCACTGCGCAGAGCGGGCATTTTGTAAACGGAATTCTGGATGGCATTCACAAAGATCTTTTAGCGGATAACAAAATTTATAAAACAGAATTTAAATCAAAAAAAGCAAATTCATAAAACAAGTACATTTACTTTTTTATTATGAAACAGATTCTATCATTTATTACGTTGTGCGGCTTAATTGCAATGTCATGCAATACAGCAGAAAAATCACCCCAGGATGTTGAAGCTATCATGCAGGATACTTCAAAGTATACTACAATTAAATGGCAGGATACTGCGATTAATTTTGGTACAAAAAAAATGGGAGAGATCGTAAATATAACTTTCGCCTGTACAAATACAGGCAGCAAAGCATTGTATTTATATGATGTGAAGCCAAGCTGTGGCTGCACGCTTGTTGATTATTCAAAAGCTGCTATTGCACCCGGAGAACAGGGAAAAATTGAAGCACAGTTTGATACTAAAAAAAGCCATCCTGGAGAAGTGCATAAAACGGTTTTTGTTCGTGTAAACAGCAGCGATCCTTCAACGCACCTGAGTTTTTCAGGAACTATATTGCCGGCAGATTCTGCATCAACTCCAAAAAAATAATTAATTTTTTTATTAAACAATAATTGAACAATGACACAAATGCTTTCTGGTTTTTTAATGGCTTCACCTGGTGGTCAGCCAAACTCAAGTTTTTCTTTAATAATGATGGGCGCTATTATACTGGTGTTCTGGTTATTTATGATTCGTCCGCAGGCTAAAAAAGCAAAAGATCAAAAAAAGTTTATAGAGAACCTGCAAAAAGGAGAGAAGATCGTAACAATTGCAGGCATTCATGGTACTATTAACAAAGTAAATGAAGATAACACGCTTCAGCTTGAAACCAATCCGGGCAGTTATATGAAGATTGAAAAATCTGCAATAAGCATGGAATGGACAACACAACTGCACAAAGCATCGAGTGTTGAAGTGGAAAAAAAGTAGTCCGAAATGAGAAACTGAAATCCGAAATCTGGAAAAGGTTTCGGATTTTTATTTTATTAAAAACTATATGCTTAAAATCGGGCTCACCGGCGGAATGGGAAGTGGCAAAACAACTGTATCACAAATTTTTTCTGTGCTGGGCATTCCTGTATTTTATGCAGATGATATTGCCAAAACAATCATGAATGAAGATGAAGATTTAAAGCAAAACATCATCAACCTATTTGGCGATGAAGCCTACAAAGAAAATTCACTCAACAGGAAATATATAGCCGGTATTGTTTTTAATAATGAATATAAATTACAACAACTGAATGCATTGGTTCATCCCGTAACAATTGCTGCGGCTGATAAATGGATGAAAGCACAAAAAACTGCTTATGTAATTAAAGAAGCTGCTTTAATGTTTGAAGCCGGCGCTGCAGCGCATCTTGATTATGTAATTGGTGTATATGCACCACAGGCTCTGCGTTTGCAAAGAGTAATGCATCGTGATAATACAAGCCGTGAACAAGTGTTATCAAGAATGAATAACCAGGTGGATGAAACAATAAAAATGAAGCTGTGTGATTTTGTTATTGTAAATGATGAGCAGCAGGCAGTATTGCCGCAGGTTTTATCGTTGCATGAAAAGTTTTTAAGTATGGCGCAACAGCATTAATGAATTTTTGAAAAAGGTTCATTCGTAATACGATACATTTTCCAGTCTTTATAATCAAAATGCCACCATTCATATTCATATACAGTAAACCCCTGCGCTTCCATTTTTGAACGCAACAGGTCTCTCATTTTTCTTTGCTCCTCTGTTCCGCCGGTATAGTTTGGATAAGAGCGTTCCGTCATTTCATCATAGTTGCCGGTCATCTCAATTTCTTTTCCTGTTGTAAGATCATACAAACTCAGGTCAACAGCACAACCACGGTTATGTTTTGAACCCTTTGCAGGATCTGCAACAAATTGCTTCTTATCATCAGGCGTTACTTTCCAAAACAAATTAGTAACGCTCCATGGCCTGTAACCGTCAAATACAACCAGGCCATAACCTAATGGTTTCAAAGATGCGCTTACGTTAACCAGCGCTTCTGCAGCAGGCCTTTGCAGAAAAGCTCTTGCTTCTTTATATACCGGCGTACCTGTAAAATTGTTACTGGTGGCATAACGAATATCCAAATGAATAGATGTATCGAGTTTTATCAATTCAACTAAATCAGTCTGTCTGAATTCTCCCGTTTCCTGCGGCGGTTTTGCTTTACAGCTGAGTAAGGAGATTGAAATAAAAGCTATACAAACAATACTCAATAATTTCATTTACTACAATTTATTTTTCCAGTCAATATAATTCATTCCAAATTTTATTTCCCCTTTTCCATGCGTTCCAGCTTCTTTCCAACCCGCCCTGCGATAAAATTTTTCTGCTCTTGTATGCGGCGCCGTACTTAACCAAACTGTTTCTTTTGTTTTATCAAAATACCACTGCAACATTATATCATGTAATTTTTTGCCAATACCTTTTTTTTCAAATTCAGGATGCACAAATAAAGCCCAGATGTTTTTATCTTTCAAATCAGCAATAGAAAAACCAACTATCCTTTTATCAATTTCACACACCCAGCCTTTGCCTCTTTTAGTTAAATATTCTTCGCAATCTTTATCCGTTACCAAAGCAGGATCACTCAGCATATTTTCTTTAACCATGTTTCTTACCAACTGTATTTGCGGAATATCTTCAACTATTGCCTTTCTTAAAATCATTTACTTTTCATCAATTAAATAATAAAGCTATTAATAATTTAAAATCAATAAGCCTCTCCGCCTTCATTCCCGCGAAGGCGGGAACCTGATGATAAATTATATGGATGATTGTATAATTGCAAACAACATTTTGTAATTATGTAGAAACGGTTTATTGCTAAAGTATTTGACGCTACTAAACCTGCGTATATATTTGTGTTAACAGTAATTATCTTATGCGACAATTCTTAACTATTCTCATTGCATTTATCGGACAGATTTCAATTGGATATTCACAAGCTCCGTATAAAATAAATTCTTGTAAAATAGATTTTGTTTTTGCAGGTGGCAACTTTGTAAAAGGGATAAAGACTTTAATCTTTAATGATTCAGGAAAAATTGAAAAACAACTTAGTGTTACTTATCGCGACACTTCTGCTACATCAGAATTTCCTAAAGAGGTTTTTGGTAACAGAATAGTTTATCATCAACTTTCCATTCATAAAAATGACTCTATTTTTTATGTAGATTTAGATTCCATGACCGGAAACAGAAAGGTGACATCTGATTTTAATTCATCATCGTTTATAAACGACCTAATGAAGAAAATTAAAACAGATACATTTTTAAATAAAACCTGCGATGTTATGGACTTTGATGGTATAAAACTTTGGTATTGGAATGGGATTGTTTTAAAGAAAGAATTTCCAATGGATGGTATTTATGAATATGCAACTTCAATTGACGAAAATTATATTATCAAAGAGGACGAATTTCAGGTTCCGAAAGACATAAAGATGGAATAACTTCTGCCAACATGTGGTTTGGCAAAAACTGGCTGACATTTAAATGAATCATTGAAAACTCATTAAACATTATTGACTGAATAAAATGCATGGAATCTGAAATAACGCTTCAAATCATTCTTATTAAGCCCACTCCGGAAGTTGTTTTTGGTTTGCAAAAAGGATCCGGTAACAAGTACGAAACAGTTCAAAAGCAAATTGCTGCATCAACCGATTTATCTTTTACGTTTACCATTAAAGTAAAAGGCGATAGATCAAAAGACGAATACCCAACATTTTCAGGCAGCTTTGTTCAGGGTGCTGCAAATAATAAGTTTGTGTATATTGACATTGGAACATATGCTGGTCAACCCGGTACAATTTGGTCGAGACGGCTTAAAATCCCTTTAACAGGAATCACCTGGAATAATATTGATTCGTTATCCGGCAATGCAATACTGCAAACCAGTGTTCCCGGAACTGGCAAAGATGGAGGACCCAATTGTGCAACAGTAAAACCATTTGGAGGTTGGCATCTTAAACAATCAAATGTAGAAAAATAACCTACGGGCAGGTGGTTGTGTATTACTCTTTAGTTTATTAATCATTTAAAATCAATAAACCTCTTCGCCGTCATTCCCGCAAAGGCGGGAACCTGATGATAAATTATATTGTGCTGCCTATTAATATATATGCCAGGTAATGCAGATGATATATCTTTAGCCACCTCCGGCAAATACGCATTTTAAAAATTTAAGGGAAGTAAATAGTCCCAGCCACGAAATTAAAAATATGGAAGCACATCATCATGCACACCAGGAAAAAAAGAAAGGATGGAAGGCTTATGTTTGGGAATTTGTAATGCTTTTTTTTGCTGTTTTCTTTGGCTTTTTAGCACAGAACCTTTTAGAGCATAAACTGGAAAAAGAAAAAGGAAACCAATATGTACGGTCTATGATAGAAGATATTATAGCCGACTCCACAAAAATTAATCAAACCGTTGAATTCACTGCAAAACAACAATTAGCGTTAGATAGTTTATCGTCGTTATTTGATAACCCACCTTACAGCGACAGCACTATTAAAAGAATGTATATGCTGATGTTGCAGTACACAATGAATGAAGCGAATGTGGTATTAACCAAAAGAACCGTTTCTCAATTAAAAAATTCTGGAGGCATGAGGTTAATACCGAATAAAATATCTGCCGATGAAATTACCAAATATATTGAAGGAGCAGAAGATATTGAATCGCAGGGAGATTATTTTAAAAACATCGCACTAAATGAAATTATACACCTGAATAACCAGATATTCTACTTTAAATATATAAAAGGTGTTACCCGGGAGAACATAGATAGTTTTATGATGAAACCACCCATGAAATTAGCGAAC
>JABDGW010000015.1 GCA_013285855.1 Bacteroidota bacterium | reverse complement strand
CTGGTTGAAGCTTTATAGGCTGTTTTGCCTTTTTTGAAGAAATAGAATTACTGGTATTGGTAATTACGTTTTGATTATTTGCAATGTTTGGATTTTTACCTGTAACAGACAAGCTATTTAATTTAGCGGGCTGTCCGGTATTTTGCAAAGAGGTATTTAGGTTAGAGTTTAATTGCAAATTATTCTGCAATTCTGCATTGCTTTTTTCTTTTTTTAAGTTATCCGCTTTATTGGAAGTATTAATTGCCTGATAGTTATTTTCTTCAATGGCAGAAGAATATTTTCTTTTAACCGGATTAAAATTCGTCAGATCAGTTCCATTATTAGGTATCTGAGTAGTAATAATTGGCGATGCTGCGGAAGAAAGTGTTTGAGTTGATTTTTTTGAGCTGCCGGTATTTATGTTTTCTTCCTTAGAAGCAATACCGGAGCTTTTAATTTGAAGTTTATAAAATATTAGCGAACCTCCAAGTAAAAAAAGCAAGAGTGCTGTATACTTAAAAACGCTTTTACTTTTTGAGGCAACAGGATTTGTTGCAGGATTATTTAATCCAGCCGAAACACTATCCCAATTGGAATTGTCAGTTCGCAAAGGATAATCGCTGGCTGCTTTTTGAAACAACTCTTCCAGATTATCATTTTTTGTATGGCATAGCTTTTATGTGAAACTCGGTTTTCTAAAAATTTCTTTAGTTGGGCTTTTGCTTTTGCCAGTGCCGATTTTGAAGTGCCCTCAGAAATACCTAATGTTCTTGCAATTTCATTGTGCGAAAATCCGTCAATAACAAACATATTAAAAACATTTCGGTAAGAGGGAGGTAACCGTTTAACTTCACAAATCAACTCCTTATATAAAATTTTTTGATCGGCATTCTGGCTTTTATCCATTTCTTCCCAAATATAAGCCGGCAATTCTCCAATTTCCGGGGCAACTTGTTGTTTGCGGAGCTCATCTATCGCTGTATTAATTAAAATGCGCTTCATCCATCCCATCAGAATTTTCTCTGTGTCAGATTTTTCTTTGGCTAACTGAAATTTTTCGAGGCTATTAAAGATCTTTACAAAACTGTCGTTAACTACATCTGTTGCTTTTTCGTACCTGTAAATATACCTGAATACTGTTTTTAAAGCAAATCCATAATAATGCTCGTAAAATACCTGTTGGCTTTTATTGTCTCTTTCAATACAACCCCTGATTAATTTGTATAAAGATTCCAAACTTTCAAGGATTATATGTGATAAAAATACGTAAGCTCAGTATTGATGGTTGCCTTCAGGCACGAAAACAGCGTTAGATTTGGTAGCATAATATTTAAAATAAGTTGGTGAGGAAATGGCTTTTTGTTTTTCAGTGGAAAGATATTTAAATTTTATTTACAGAGGATTTTAATTGCTTGAATAAACAATTATTCTTAGTAAACGTATGAAAATGGCAAGTTGGTATATATATAATCAAAAAGTCCCTCAATGTTGAGGGACTTTATAAATTCTAAGCGAATTCTTTTTTAAACATTGGCTTCTTCTTCCTTCTTGCCAAACTCAAACTTTATCTTTTGGTTTTCCTTGTCTAAATCAGCAATCAATATATCTCCTTGTTTTACGCTTACTTTCAATATTTCTTCAGCCAGGTTATCTTCAAGATATTTTTGGATTGCTCTATGAAGAGGCCTAGCCCCAAATTGCACATCATATCCTTTCTCTGCAATAAACTCCTTGGCCTCTTTAGTTATTTCAAGGGTAAAGCCCATATTAGTCAGGCGTTTCATTACGCCTTTCATTAAAATATCAATTATTTCAAAGATGTTCTCTTTATCAAGTGAATTGAATATTACAATATCATCAATCCTGTTTAAAAACTCAGGAGAAAATGTGCGCTTTAAAGCTTTTTCAATAACTGCTTTGTTGTTTTCATCAGCATTTTGCATTCTTGTTGCCGTAGCAAAACCAACACCTTCTCCAAAATCTTTCAACTGGCGCACATCAATGTTAGAAGTCATGATGATTAATGTATTTTTAAAATCAACCTTTCTTCCAAGCCCGTCTGTCAACTGTCCATCATCTAATACCTGCAAGAGAATATTATAAATATCAGGATGGGCTTTTTCAATTTCATCCAAAAGTATTACGCTATAAGGTTTGCGGCGAACACGTTCTGTTAACTGGCCTCCTTCTTCATAGCCAACATAACCCGGAGGTGCACCTATTAAACGGCTTACTGTGAACTTTTCCATGTATTCGCTCATGTCAATTCTAATCAGTGCATCTTCTGAATCGAACATATATCTTGCAAGCGCTCTTGCCAGTTCAGTTTTGCCCACTCCAGTTGGACCAAGAAAAATAAAACTGCCCACTGGTTTTTTAGGATCTTTCAGACCAACGCGGTTACGCTGTATTGCCTTAACCACCTTACCAATGGCTTCCTGTTGACCAACTACCATACTTGCCATGTCATCTGCCATTTTGCGTAGTTTTTCGCTTTCTGCCTGTACCATGCGTTTAACCGGTATACCTGTCATCATGCTTACAACTTCAGCTATATTTTCCTCATCAATCGGATAACGCTTATGCTTGCTTTCTTCTTCCCAATCTGTTTTTGCTTTATCCAGTTCCTCACCCAAGCGTTTTTCTGTATCACGCAATGCAGCAGCTTCTTCAAAACGCTGGCTTTTAACCACACGATTTTTTTCAAGCTTAATCTCTTCTATTTGTTTTTCCAGTTCAAGAATATTCTGTGGAACATTAATGTTTTTTAAATGTACTCTCGCTCCAACTTCATCTAATACATCAATTGCTTTATCAGGAAGTAATCTATCCGTCATATAACGATCGCTTAATTTAACGCAGGCGTCAATTGCATCTTCGCTATAAACTACATTATGATAATCTTCATAACGAGGTTTGATGTTATTCAGTATTTGTATGGTTTCATCAACTGTTGGTGGATCAACCATTACTTTCTGAAAGCGACGGTCCAATGCACCATCTTTTTCAATATACATTCTGTACTCATCCAATGTTGATGCCCCAATACATTGCAATTCGCCTCTTGATAATGCCGGCTTGAAAATGTTACTTGCATCTAAAGAACCACTGGCACCGCCTGCACCAACTATTGTGTGAATCTCATCTATAAAAAGAATTACATCGCGGTTCTTTTCAAGCTCATTCATTATTGCTTTCATACGTTCTTCAAACTGGCCGCGGTATTTTGTACCGGCAACAAGCGCAGCAAGATCAAGACTGATAACTCTTTTATCATACAAAACCCTGCTTACTTTTCTCTGAACAATTCTTAGAGCCAATCCTTCTACTATTGCTGTTTTACCAACACCTGGTTCGCCAATTAAAATTGGATTGTTCTTTTTTCTGCGGCTGAGTATTTGTGAAACTCTTTCAATTTCTTTTTCCCTGCCAACAATTGGGTCTAATGCACCTGTTTCTGCAAGTTTTGTAATATCTCTTCCAAAATTATCCAATACAGGTGTTTTGCTTTTAGCATTGCCTGCTGCCTTTTTTTGTTGTGATGAATAACCTTGCTTTCTTTCATCTTCAAAATCATCATCTTCATTTTCGGTGTATTCACTACGCGGTTCATTACTGCGTACTACACCCAATTCCGTTTTAAATAAATCGTAATCCACGTCGTATTGATTTAAAATTTGTGTAGCAATATTTTCTTTATTTTTCAAGATAGACAACATTAAATGTTCCGTTTCTACCAGCGGGCTTTTCAGCGCTTTTGCTTCAAGCACTGTAACACGTATTACTTTTTCCGCTTGCTTGGTTAAAGGAAGGCTGTTAATGTTAGCTATGTTTTTGCCTGTTTTATCTCTTACGGCAAGCTCTACTTCTTTTCGTAACTCATAAAGATCAACATTTAATTGTTTTAAAATTTTTATCGCTGTATTCTCTCCATCTCTTATTAAGCCCAGCAAAAGGTGTTCTGTGCCTATGAAATCATTACCCAATCTCAATGCTTCTTCCCTGCTGTAGGATATGATCTCTTTAACCTGGGCGGAAAAGTTGTTATCCATTATTAGTATTTGTACAAGTTTAAGAAATATTTTTGAGGTGTATACTAAATCAGTTATGCACAAGGTGTTAAAATGATCTAATAATAAAAACGTATGAATTTCAAAATTGATACCAGAGAAAAATTTACGATGATAACGCCTGTTTCAGATTTTTCTTCTGACAATTTAACAGCAGAATTTAAGCAACTCATCCATTCTTACCTGCAACATAAGACAAATATTGTTGTAAACTTAAAGAATGCAGTTAACATTGAAGAAAACACTATTCACATAATAGCTGCTTTACAAAACGAATTTTACGAACATAATATTTCATTTGTTGTATGTGAAATACAATCATCGGTTTTATCTCTCATTAAAAAAAATGAATTAGATGACGTTTTAAATATAGCACCAACTGAAACGGAAGCCTGGGATATTGTGCAGATGGAAGAAGTGGAAAGGGAGTTGTTGAAGGGCGATTAATATATTCTTTGCTCACTTATAATTTAATGAATCAGGCACAGCTTTAAAACCTGATTTACACACGTTTATTTCAAATAGTTATGGCAACCGTTACTTTAAAATCTGCGGCAGGTAAGTGGGTTATGGTTTCAGCCATACTTTCTTCTGCAATGGCTTTTATTGATAGCACTGCACTTAACGTGGTTCTGCCTGCCTTGCAAAAAAGCCTTAATGCATCCGGCGCTGATTTATTCTGGATTTTAAATGCCTACTTGTTAATGCTGGCTTCGCTTATATTAATTGGCGGTTCCATGGGTGATAAATTGGGCCGCAAAAAAATATTCATGCTTGGAATTTTAATATTCATTATTGGTTCAGTAGCATGTGGTTTTGCATCTTCAGTAATTTTCTTAATTGTTTTCAGAATTATTCAAGGCATTGGCGGCGCATTAATGATACCCGGCAGCCTTTCACTAATATCTTCTTCTATAAATGAAAAAGAAAGAGGTAAAGCTATTGGTACATGGTCAGCATTTACAACAGTTGTTACAATGGGTGGCCCGGTTATAGGTGGCGCTTTGGCGGATGCAGGTTTATGGCGTTATATATTTTTTATTAATGTACCAATTGGTATTGCAGCTCTTGGGATGCTTGCGTTTCGTGTGCAGGAAAGTATTGATGAAAATAAAAATCATACCATAGATTATATTGGCGCTGCAACTATTGCTTTTGGATTAGCTGCACTTACTTTTGGTTTTTTGCGTTTTCCTGCGCTTGGTTTTAAAAACTGGCAGGTATTTATTCCTTTAACCGCAGGCTTATTACTGCTTGTTTTTTTTATATTCATTGAAAAGAAAAGCAGTCATCCTATGATGCCTTTAAAATTATTTGCAAATAAAACATTCAGCGGTGCAAACCTGCTTACATTTTTTTTATATGCAGGATTGGGAGCAGGAATGTTGTTTTTATCATTAAATCTTGTGCAGGTACAAGGCTATACACAATTACAATCCGGCTTAACATTTTTGCCATTTACATTATTAATGATAAGTATTGCACGTTTTGCAGGAAGCCTTGCAGATAAAATTGGTCCAAGACTTTTCTTAATTGCAGGCCCGGCGATCGCAGGAACAGGATTGCTGCTTTTATCTTTTGTACAACAAACCCACGGCGCACAAGATTATTGGACAACTTTCTTTCCCGGCATATTTATTTTTGGCCTGGGAATGTCTTTTACAGTAGCGCCGCTTACAGCAACTGTTATGGGTTCTGCAGACAATCATCTATCAGGAACTGCCTCCGGTGTAAATAATGCTATGACGAGGATCGCAAATGTTTTTGCAAATGCAGTTTTTGGCGCTTTAGCCGTTTTATTTTTTTCACATGCTCTACAAACAGAAATTAAGAACATTGTACTCCCAATCCAAATAAAACAAAAAATAGTTGAACAGGCAATAAATTTAGGCAATGCAAAAGTTCCACCAGAAATTAATGGAAATAATAAATTGCTGATTGAAAATTTTTATCACCAAAGCTTCATTACTGCTTATAAAAATATTATGCGCTTATCATCGTTGCTCGGTTTTTTGGGCGCATTAATGTCTTTCTTCTTTATAAAAAATACTGCAATAAAAAAAGATAAGGGTTAGCAAACATTATATAATAATGCTATTTACTTATTATAAGCTGTAAAATTATTCTGTTGAAAACTATACAAATTCACCGGTTTTAAAATTTTGTAATTTTGCAGCACGATGAACAATAAAAAAATTAAAATTGCAATCCTTGACCTTTATGAAGGCGCACCCAACCAGGGAATGCGCTGCCTTCACCAGATTGTGCATGAGTGGGCGCAGAAAAATAATAAACAAGTTAAATTAGATGTATTTGATGTAAGGCAGAAGCTTGAACTTCCAGACCTTTCTTATCATGTCTTTATTTCTTCCGGCGGCCCGGGTTCTCCTTTAGATACCGCAGAGCTTGCATGGGATAAAAAATATATGCAATGGGTAGATAACGTTCAGGAATGGAACAACAATTTTCAAAACTATCCTAAAAAACATGTCTTCTTTATTTGCCACAGTTTCCAGTTGGCATGCAGGCATTTTAAAATTGGCAATGTTTGCAAACGCAATTCAACAGCGTTCGGAATATTTCCTATACACATGACTGATGAAGGGCATGAGGAATTTGTTTTTAAAGGAATGAAGGATCCTTTTTATGCAGTTGACAGCCGCGACTACCAGGTTATTGAACCGAATAATGACCGCATAAATCAACTTGGCGTAAAAGTATTGGCGATTGAAAAGGAAAGACCGCACAAACCGGAACTTGAAAGAGCGGTAATGGCTGTGCGTTTCAATGATTATTTCATCGGTACGCAATTTCATCCTGAAGCCGATGCAATTGGCATGACCGTTCATTTGCATAGTGAAGAAAAGAAAAAAACAGTCATTGAAAATTATGGTGAGAAAAAATGGAAGAGCATGATAGAAAATCTTACAGATCCTGATAAAATACTGTGGACGTACAGTCACATCATTCCAAACTTTCTCAATATTGCTGTAGAAGAATTAGTACCTCAACCCTAAAATGTTTTAACAGCATTTAATTTTATTGTACGTCTATATTCGTGCATTCGTGGCTATAAAACTCAAAAGCACAAAAGGGTATTCAGTCGTTCAGCAATGGCTTGCATCAAACAATATGCAGGCCTTTCGTTTCCAGGAGGAAACATGGCAACATATCATCAACAATAAAAGTGGTTTGGTGAATGCGCCAACAGGCTGCGGAAAAACTTTTTCTGTTTTTTTAGGCAGCATCATTCAATTCATTAATAACAATCCTCAATCATATCAAACCAAAAAAAATAACGGCTTACAATTATTGTGGATAACGCCTTTGCGTGCGTTGGCAAAAGATATTGGCCGCGCAATGGAAGATGTTATCCTCCAACTCAACATGCAATGGCAAATTGGAATCCGTAACGGCGATACAGATATAAACGAAAGGCAAAAGCAAACACGCAACATGCCTGAAGTATTAATCATAACTCCTGAAAGCTTAATGCTTTTGCTTGCACAAAAAAATTATCCAAACTTTTTTAAATCACTGCGCATAATTGCTGTTGATGAATGGCATGAATTGATTGGCAGCAAACGCGGTGTGCAGGTTGAACTGGCAATAAGCAGGATTTTAAACACCAATGTTCAATGGTCAATAGTTAATGATGAAGAAAAGTCAAAAGTCAAAAGTCAAAATTCAAAAAAGGACAGCTCAAAGCTTATAACTTATAACTCATCACTTATAACTTCTCTTTGGGGCATCAGCGCAACCATCGGAAATCTTGATGAAGCGAAAGAAGTTTTGCTTTCATCATTATTAATCAAACAAAAAGAACAAGCTGAAGTTGTAAAAGCAAAAATGGATAAACGCATTGAAGTGCTTTCTGTTTTACCGGATGAGATTGAAACATATCCGTGGGCCGGCCATCTCGGAATTAAGCTTGCTGAAAAAGTTGTGCCTATTGTTGAACAAAGTAATACAACACTCATCTTCATCAACACAAGAAGTATGAGCGAGCTTTGGTATCAAACTTTATTAAATATAGCGCCGCAGTTTGCCGGCGTTATTGCATTGCATCATGGCAGCATTGAACATGAGTTAAGAATATGGGTTGAAGAAGCTTTACATGCACAAAAATTAAAAGCAGTTGTTTGCACGGCAAGCCTTGATCTTGGTGTAGATTTTCGTCCTGTTGATACGGTGATACAGGTTGGCTCTCCAAAAGGTGTTGCCCGGTTTTTACAGCGTGCAGGCAGAAGCGGCCATGCACCAGGCGATATAAGCAAAGTATATTTTTTACCAACGCATTCATTGGAATTAGTTGAAGCAGCAGCACTAAAAACTGCAATTGATGAACAGATAATTGAAAGCAAACAACCAATGTTATTATGCTTTGATGTATTAATGCAATATTTATGTACACTCGCAATTGGTGAAGGTTTTGAGCAGTCAGTAATTTTTGAAGAAATAAAAAGCACATATTGCTTTCACGATATTACAATTAATGAATGGCAGGAATTGTTACAGCAAATCACTGGCGGCGGAAGAGCATTAGAAAATTATGACGAATATAAAAAAGTGGAGATTGATGAGAAAGGTTTATACCGCATAAGAAATAGGAGAATTGCGATGCGCCATCGCATGCAGATTGGAACTATTGTTAGTGATGTAATGATGAAAGTAAAGATGATGAGCGGTGGCTATATTGGCATGATTGAAGAATGGTTTTTAAGCAGGCTTGAACCCGGAGATGCTTTTACATTTGCAGGAAGAAATTTAGAATTGGTGATGATAAAAGAAATGACAGCTTACGTAAAATTATCATCAAAGAAAAAATCAATAATTCCAAGCTGGATGGGTGGAAGAATGAGCTTAACAGCAAATCTTGGAATGATATTGCGCCGCACATTTAATAAATCTTTAAAGCCTGATTCCATTGAATTAAAAGCATTACAGCCTTTATTTAAACTGCAGCAGGAACTATCACACATTCCTCAAAGCGATGAATTATTGATTGAACAGATTGAAGGCAAAGATGGATTTCATTTATTGGTTTATCCTTTTGAAGGAAGACAGATACATGAAGCGATGAGTTCCATTCTTGCTTATCGCATCAGCCAGATTACACCAATTACTTTTTCCATTGCAATGAATGATTATGGATTTGAACTATTAAGCGATCAACCTGTTCCGGTTGATGATACAAATGTGCGGGAATTATTTACAACGGATGATTTAATAACCGATATTCAGCGCAGCGTAAACTCTGTTGAAATGGCTTCAAGAAAATTTCGTGATATAGCTGTAATCGGTGGATTGATTTTTACAGGCTATCCCGGCGAACCGAAAAAAGCAAAACATTTGCAGGCTTCTGCTTCATTATTATTTAAAGTTTTCAGCGAGTATGATCCGAATAATATTTTATTAAGACAAGCTTATCACGAAGTGTTTGAACAGCAAATGGAAGAAGTGCGTTTGCGTACAGCTTTAGAAAGAATTCAAAACAATGATATTATTTTAAAGTTTCCACAACGTTTAACACCACTCTCCTTTCCTATTATTGTGGACGGATTAAGCCGGTATAACCTTTCGTCAGAAAAATTTGAAGACCGCGTGAGAAAAATGCAACATCAACTGGAGAAATAGTTGATGGCTTATAGTTCATGGTTAATAGTTCATAGTTAGTTATCAATAGAACGCATAATATAAACTTAAAACACACAACTTGAAAATTATCATATCAATCTTATTTGCGCTCACTACATTAATTGCAAATGCACAAACAGCTTTAGCAAAAACATTGCTTTGGCAAATTACCGGCCCCGGAATTATTGCACCATCTTATTTATACGGCACCATTCATTTAATGTGTCCGCAGGATATTATAGTAACCACTGAGCTTCGTTCAAAATTTTATTCAACCAAACAATTGTTTCTTGAATTGGATATGGATGATCCTTCTGTAATGGCAAAAACAATCTCACAGATGAACATGCAGAACGACACAACGCTCAGCCAGCTTTTATCAAAACAACAATACGATTCTGTTGCAGCAACTTTTAAAAAATTAACAGGGCTATCTTTAGAAATGATGCAAACCATGAAGCCCGAATTACTTGAAAGTGTTATTTATCCTTCGTTGCTTGGCTGCGAAGGCGCAGAGGCCTGGGAGCAAAAATTTATGCAAATGGCTAAGGCCAATAATATGAAAATAAAAGGACTGGAACAAGTAGAAGACCAATTAAAAATATTTGATGAAATACCTTATAAAATGCAGGCAGAAGAATTAGCAGAAACTGTTTTACATGTTGACAGTGTTAAAAAAAGTTTTATTGATATGTTGGAATCGTATAAACAAAAAGACCTGAACGCTTTAAACGATATGATGAATGATGAAGATGACCTTGCTGCTTACAGTGACCTGCTGTTAACTAATCGTAACGCAAAATGGATTCCCGAAATTATTGAGCAAGCCAAATTAAAACCAACATTTTTTGCTGTTGGTGCTGCACATCTTGGTAATACAAATGGAGTGATCAACCTGCTGAGAGAAAAAGGATACACAGTAAACCCTGTTAATTATTAATCGGGGAATTTTTTACAAGATTGTAATTTCCATAACAAACTCCGCGGGCTAACATTCGCTCTAATACATTTTACATTATGCCTTGCATCTGTTGGCATATTTGTTGAATTTCATAAAACCATATTTAAATTTTTTATCAATGAAAAAGTTATTAGTTATTATCAGCCTGGTTGCAAGTACAATTGTTTTTAACAGTTGCGGTCCTTCAAGATATACAGTTACAGAACAGCCGGTAGCACCGGTTTATGAACGTCCCGTTTCACCAGGACCTGAATATGTATGGGTTGATGGTGAATGGCGCTGGCACGGCGGCAGGTATGCGTACAATAATGGTTATTGGGCAAGGCCTAAACCACAACACCATGTATGGGTAACCGGCGCATGGGTACATACAGGTAAAGGTTATTATTGGAGAGAGGGTTATTGGAAGTAATGAACATTTTTTCTCATTTTAAAGGCTGTTGTATACAGCCTTTTTTATTTTTTCAATTCAAGTACCATGCTTTGCAATGAATCTATAGTTATCGCTGAAGATATATTGTAAGTTGATTTATTCAGCACATCAATAGCCTGCGAAAATCCATTTGTTCTTTCGGCATATTTTGAAAAATCAATTGTTTGTTGCTTGTCGCTTGTATTCATAATGCACATGATGGTTTGTTCATTATCATACCTGAAATAAACATACAAGCCATTAACGGGGATGTATTGCATCAGCTTACCTGTTTTTAATGCAGAAGAATTTTTTCTGAAGTTGGCCAATGTTTTTATTAATGATTGAACAGATAACTGATCTTGCGTTAATCCTTCTCCTGTAAATGCATTTACTTTATCATTATTCCATCCGCCGGGAAAATCCAATCTTACCCAACCATCAGGATCTGTATAACCACCCATTAATACTTCATCGCCATAATACATTTGCGGAATGCCACGTTCAGTAAGCAGCCATTCAAAACCCATTTTATCTTTTTGAATGCTGCTGTCCACAACAGAATACCAGCGGCTGAGATCATGATTATCTAAAAAAATTGCATTGCGCATTGGATCAACATACAAAAAGTCATTGCTTAAAGTTGTATATAATTTATTCACGCCATCGGTCCATCCAAAAGGTTGCATAAGTGCAGGCTGAATACCATAAAATAAACATTGAAAATCTGTAACGCCCTGCAGGTTGCTTTTAAATTTTGTATTGATATTGTTCTGTGCGAAATACGCTTCATTTGCTGTACCATGTACCCATGCTTCACCAAACATGGTTATGTGCGGATATTCATCTGTTAATGCTTTATTGCACCGATTCATAAAATCAAGATCATTATAAATATATGTATCAATGCGCCAGCCATCAACACCAAATTCTTCAACGCAATAAATAGCATGTTGAATTAAAAAATTTGCAACAAGCGGATTGGATTGATTAACGTCAGGCATTTGCTTCGTGAACCATCCATCGCTCATTTTTTTTGCATCTGATGGCGCTGCATGTGGGTCGAATAATGGTTGATCTTTATAATTTGTTTGCGTGAATTCAGGCCATTGATGTAACCAATCTTTTGCAGGCGGATCTAATACAAAAAAGGTATTAAAAGAACCAACATGATTATAGACAGCATCCTGTATTAATTTCATTCCGCGTTTATGCACTTCATCGCTTAATTGTAAATAAGCTTTTTCACCACCAAGCCGTGGATCAATTCTATATTCGTTTGTGAATGCATAACCATGTTCGGTGCGATTGGGCATATCATTTTCAAGAACAGGTGTCATCCATAAAGTTGTAACGCCCATATCTTTTAAATAATCAAGGTGATTAATAACGCCCTGCATATCGCCGCCATGTCTTAAAAAAATTGAATCGCGGTTTAATGATTGATCTCTCATGCCTGCAATGCGGTCATTTGTTGTATCACCGTTGCTGAAACGATCAGGCATTAAGAGATAAATAAAATCAGATGATGTTATACCTTGTGCATATAAAGTGCCATTGCCTTTTCTTCGTTCTTTTAACTCATAAGGAATACTGATGCGTTTATCGCCTGATCCAAAAACAAAATTGTATTTGCCGGCCTTTGCTTCTTTAGTAATTCTAACATCAAAAAAAATGTAGTTTGAATTTTCAACTCTTTCAATGTTTACAAGCATCACACCTTCGCCAATTTTCATGCCCGTTTCAGGCATTTTTATCATCGGTATTTTATCAGCAATCTTATCTTCATGCAACATAATTTGCAGGTTTGGATTCTTCATTCCTACCCACCAATGCATTGGATAAACTTCAACATTCTGGGCAACAAGTGTTATATAAATTGAAGAAAAAATTAAAAGAGAAAAAAGTTTTTTACTTATCACAGTTGGAGCTTTATTAAATAATTAATATATTATCGTTCAGAAGATTCAAAATTACCTGGCATTTTTAAACACGATCAAGGGTTTTTAAAAGCTCAATATCTTCTATAATTTCTTTTGAAGTTTCATTATGATCTTCTTTCACAATAAAATTGCAGAAGCCTGCAATTATCATAGATATGCCGCCAACAAGTAATGCATAAATGCTTTCATCATGAAAAACATTTTTTACAAAAAACCCTAAAATAGCAGCAGCTAAAATTTGCGGTATAACAATAAAGAAATTAAATACACCCATGTAAAAACCCATCTTGTTTGCCGGTAATACACCGGCAAGAATTGCATACGGCATAGTAAGTGTAGAAGCCCAGGCTAAGCCTACAAAAATCATTGATATAAGTAATGTGTGATTATCACGTATAAAAAAAATAGAGATCAGCCCTGCACCGCCTAATATTAAACAAACCATGTGTGTAAACCGCCTGCTTATTTTTGCTGCAAGCATTGGCAATAAAAAAGCTGCCAGTGCAGAAATTCCATTATATACCATAAACATTACGCCAACCCAATCGCCTGCATCCTGAAAAGATTTTGAAGTAGTATCTGTAGTTCCATACACATGCTGTGCAACACCTGCAGTTGTATAAATCCACATTGAAAAAAATGCGATCCATGTAAAAAATTGTACAACGGCTAACTGCAGCATTGTTTTGGGCATAGAGCCGATGCCCTTAACAATTTCAATTAAACCTTTAGATAATCCTTTTGATTTTAATTTTTCTTCTTCCCAATGCTTAATATTTTCCGGTGGAAATTCTTTTGTAGTAAAAACAGTCCACATTACGGCAGACAGAAAAACAAAACCGCCTATATAAAAAGAATATTTTACAGAATCAGGAATGATGCCTTCAGCAGCAGTATTGCTTATATGAAAAAAATTTGTAAAAATATATGGAAGCAGCGAAGCGATTACAGCGCCTAAGCCAATAAAAAAAGTTTGCATAGCAAAGCCCGTTGTGCGTTGCGAAGCCGGTAATTTATCACCAACAAAAGCACGAAAGGGTTCCATTGAAATATTGATAGATGCATCTAACATCCAAAGCAAAGTTGCCGCCATCCAAAGCATGGAAGAATTGGGCATAAGAAATAATGCAAGCGATGCTAATATGGAACCTGCAAAAAAGAAGGGGCGTCTTCTGCCCCAGAATTTATGCCATGTTCTGTCGCTTAAATAACCAATTATCGGCTGAACAATAAGACCTGTAAACGGTGCAGCAATCCAAAGAATAGCAATTTTATCAAGGTCTGCACCAAGCGTTTGAAATATCCTGCTCACGTTGGCATTTTGCAATGCAAAGCCAAATTGAATTCCAAAAAAACCAAAGCTCATATTGAATAATTGACCAATAGAAAGTCTTGGTTTTGCATTTTCATTTATAACACCAGTCGCAGACATAACAATCGTTTAATGAATAAATATGTGTAAAAATTACATTAATAGTTTTATCGGCAAAATAATTTTTAACGATTGATACGATTTATGTTTGGCTGAATAAAATTGCAGTATAGTACATTTGCAATTGCATGAAAATTTTAAAACAAATCTTCACGAGTTTTAAAAACTTTTTCTTTCCGAAAAAGAAATGTTGCCAATAGAGTTTGGCTGAATTAATTTCAGAATGTAACATTGCACTCCTTTTTAAAGCCCATATGGCGGAATTGGTAGACGCGCCAGACTCAAAATCTGGTTCTCGCAAGAAAGTGAAGGTTCCCTGCCTGCGTGACGCAGTCAGGCAGGGATTCCTGGTTAGGATTAATTTATTGATGTACTTTTTGAAATAATGCAATTGTAATATTGCATTCGTTTAAAGCCCATGTGGCGGAATTGGTAGACGCGCCAGACTCAAAATCTGGTTTTCGCAAGAAAGTGAAGGTTCGATTCCTTTCGTGGGCACTGCTAAAAATGGCTGTAAATCAACATAGGCAATGATTACAGCCATTTTTCATTTAAATAAACTGACAATTATGCTGACAATTGTTGTATATTGCATATAAATGAAATTGCAGCATGAGAAATAATAATATTGGAAGTATTTTTTCACCTGGCTTCGCTCAAGCCGCTTCCTCAAATAATGGCGATGATTGGACTACAATAATTAGCGATGCTATAAAGACTATTCCAACATTTTTTAATCATGGCTCAACAGTCAATCCGTACATGATGTCTCCAAATAGCAACTGGCTTTTGCCAGGATCATCTAACCAGGCGAACCAAGTGGCTCCCCCGCCACAAAACTCTTCGATCGGACTTAATACAACCATGTTGCTCGCGGTGGGTGTTGGTGGGTTATTATTGTTTAAGATGCTGAAGAAAAAATAGGTAAATTTTTAATCAATTATTTTTTGCTATGCCCAATGGTATTTTTTTGAATGCAAAAGATATAATGAATCTTAGAGGAATCAATAGTTATAAAAGTGCTTGGCGATTTTTAAATCGCATTTCTAAAAGATTAAACAAACCCTCTGCTAATAGTATAACTATTGACGAATATTGCGAGATGTTCGCAGTGAACAAGGAAATTATAATGAAGGCAATAAAAAATTAGTTCATAACTAAACCACAGCAGTGATTACTGATTAAGTGTTACTAAAACATTTTCTTTTTTAATCTTGTAATAGCTGCAGAATTCATCAATCGTTATATGATTGGGTGATGATTTTCCTAAATTTTTTGAAAATTCTTTTGCGAATTGCCAGGCGCTTTGTTGTGTTTTAAAACCTTTAAGTTTCATAAAATCATCTATACTTAAAAATATTCCGTTAGGCCTATTGTCGCTATACAATTTATTTCTTACATCGGTTCCATACTTTTTTATTTCTTCAATCACCAGGCTGCAGCGCTTTTTCAATGTTTTGCACTGATAATATGCTGCCGTTATATTTCGCGCCTTATTGAAGGTTTCCATATCATACAGCGAATCCTTAAGAAATGAAGCCGCTTTTTCTAAATTGATAAAAGAAAAAAAAGGATCATTGCTACCGTAATGGGCGCTATAGAACTTATTTAATAACTGCTCAACTATATCAAAGGTTGACCGAATTCTTTTTTGAACATCAAAATAATGTGTTTTAGTTCCATTTTTTGTATTCGATGATATTAACCACATGTTCCGGTACTGCATGAAAGCCGATGTGTATGTATCGTTTATTATTACCAGGCATTCAGTAAGAAAACGATTTGTTTCAGAAACAAAATAGATGGCGTCCCTTTTACTATTGAATATAATTCTGACGCCGTTACCAAGCGCAATCTCTCTGCTAATTGGTCGTTTCTGCCTACCATTAATATCAATATGTTTCATAAATCAATCTGTTTTTAAGATTGTTGTAAAATTTTTGATTTGTCTGAAATCAAGGTTAAAATATTTATCATCAATTAGTTATTAAAAAAAATATCATTACGTTTTCAATCTGTTTTCAATCTGTTTTCAATAGCAGTAAGCTTAAAATTTTTCACGTCCTATAGATCGGTAATAAGGTCATCTAATTGATCTGGTTCGTTTATGTCTTCAATGCTTTTTTTAAAGTCGCGTAAGGCTGATCTATATAATTTTTTTACTTCATTATATACTTCCTCATAATCCAATTTCGTTTTAAAACCCTTATTAACCTTGCCGATTAGAAACTCATCAGCAGTTCCCATATTATAAAAATTTACCGCGTTTTTTCTCAGGTTGTCAAGCGTAATATATAAACCATCAATTTTTTTAATTACTTGTAACCATTTCATTCTATACGTAATCGGCCGGATCTTTTCGTGATATTCATCCGCAGATATTTTTTCCTGTTCAACTCTTAAATTATAATAGTTTAATTTTTTTCTCAGACACCCTTCTATTAAATCAATTTCTGTTTTCATAAACTTTGTTTTGTAGATTATAAGTGTTTTGTTACGATTACATAGCGGTAGTAGAAAAACTCAAAATCTATCTACATTATCTACACTAAAGTGTTTTGTTAATTGATAATCAAATATTTGCTTTGTGTAGATAGATATAAGAAGTCGCTTCTATCTACATTCTTCTACACTAAATCATGGTTTTTATCTTTTGATCTACACTCCTATTGAGGAAAAAAGAATGTAGATAAATAATAAAAGAATGTAGATACAAAAGCATTTGGTGTAGATAGATTGCATTATAGTGTAGATGCAATAAAAAAAGAACATTTGAAAATCATCTTTTTATAAATTTAATGTAGTTAGTGTAGATAAAATTTCTTTTACACTAATGTTAATAGTTAAGTAGTATTTTTAAATTCATAAAAAGTGTCTTCAGGACCACGTCTCGTGTGTTCAAAATGAAAGCCCTTAAATTTTTCATGGTACGAAGGCAAAAGCTTAAGCCATGAACTTATTTTCTTCGATGGATATTTATTACCCATAAAAGAGTAATCGGGATATTTTGCTTCAAAATCAGTAGTCAACTGCTGCAGGCTAAATTCTTTATTTGGTTCAACGGCGCCAGCTTGTATAAAATCATAAAACTGTTTACAGGTTTCGTTGATAAGCTTACGTTTATTCAAGTTTACTTCATCCGCTTCAACAATTCCGTTTTCTAAATAAAGAGATATGCAGGTAATCATAAAGTTATCAAAGCGGCACCATTCGTTTGCATCCCAATCTCTAAAAAACCATTGCTTAAATTCATCTTCAGGACTGTATTTATCCGAATAATGATCTGCAAATTCAAATTCAATAACTCTGTCTCTGCTGCTTGCACCTTTTGTTTTCACTGTGCGATTTGTAGTAATGATATACTTGACTTTTAATGAAACCGGTGTTTGATTTTTCTTTTCAATGGTTATACCTTCAGTTATATCGTTGTACAAAAATTCAAGGTTGAATTTGTCTTTAGCATCATTCAGAAAAATAATTTGTGTTGAAAGTTGTGCGCCTTGGTATTTAAAGCGATCATCGGCTTTAAACTCTTTGCCTGGCAATTCATAAACATTGCGTATGTACTTTAAAGCCTTGCCGAAAATTGTTTTTCCGGTACGGCCTTCGTTATCTTCTGAAATTTTACTATCTGTTAATATAACCGCTTTCATTTTTGCATCAGTAAAATCATGCAATAAATAACCAATAATTGAATATAAACTTACAATGCGATCAACATTTTTTCCCGCAACATTTTTTATAAAAGTTTCATAGATCCCAATTTCTTTAATCGTCAAATTTTTAAAGTCGCGTTGTATAATTCTCTCTTTCCAAATTGCTTTATGCAATTCGTTGTAAGAATGAAAAGAATAACTACCAGGTGCACATTTTACAAAGCCATTTTTATAGTATATGAAGCTTTCGTTTTTAGTATCCTGATTGAATGAAATTTCAGTATCGTTATTTAAATAAGAAAGAACATTTTTACTAAATAATTTTTCAGTTTGATTAATTGTTTTACGCAATAATTCTTCCCGGGTTATTTTATCATCGATCTTTTCAGGCAACGCATTCAAGTGTTTTATAAACGCATCTTGTATGTGTGTTGTTTGCACTTCCTGAATTACATTGTTTTGGTTTTTTATAAAAGAATAACTGTTATTAATATCAAAGCGCCGGAAACCTTTTTTAAATAACAGTCTCACAAATTCCAGCTTATCAATATCAAATCCCTTATAAACTTTAGTGCCATCAGCGTTATGCTTTTCTATAACGGTCCAAAATTTATAAATATCATCTGCTTTAGATGATTGAAGGCTTTGAGAATTGCTTATTTGATTTTCTTTCTTACTACTGATCGTTATACCGTGTTCTTTAGCCACTTGAAACAAGCTGCTGTATGTTATTCCGGTTTTACGTTGCTTTAAACATTCATTGAATTGCTGATCAGCCTGCTGATAATTATAATTATTATGATATTGGCTTATCCTATGAAAATAAGTGCGGCCGCTTTCGCCTAACCCTTCAGCAATTGCAAAACCAATTTTACGCCACGCATCGTATGTTCCGGTAATGTCTAAATTGCTTAACTCAACTTGTTTGCATAGCGCTTCAATGTCTGCGATCTTTTTTTCCGGCGCTGATCGTGCAACGATCTTTTTTGCTGCATGTGCTTTTATTGTACTTATAAAAATTTTTGCATCATTGTTTATATAAGCATTCTTATCAAAGCTTACAAAACAGGGCCTGCAAACATCTTTACAGGCTTTATCAATTACCGCATTATATGTATCCTTAAAATAAGTTTCAAGCGCTGTAAAGCTTTCTAAATGCTTATCCGGTTGTATTGGTATGATTACTTTGTAACCGGTTCCGGAAGGTGAAATAAAAAACGATAAAATATACGGATCACTTTTTAGTTGCAGTGCAAAATCGTTAAAAATTAAATCCTTATTTTCTTTGCCATCAATATCAATAGAAATTAACCCTGAGTGATCTTTGATAGTTGTTGCCTGCCTTGTACCAGGTGCAAAAATTCCTGAAAGCGTTGCGTATGGTAATTTTGATTTTAGCTGCAGTTTTTCTTTATCGTTTGCAGCTCTAATTTGATCAATCACATCTTTGTAAATTCCTTTTTGTATGGTGCTAATAAATGCCTGCAGTGACACTGTTTCATTTATATGCTTTGCACTTTTAACTGGGCTTTTATAAAATGAGAACTGATAACTTAACATCATGCCATGTTTTAATAAATACAGGGCAACCGGAAAAGGTTGCCCTGTATCTTGTTATTGGGGATCATCAACACAATCCAATAACTCAAAAGCAGCTTCACGCAAGGCGAAATAAAAATAGATGATTTCTTGCCGTTGAAGAAGGTACCAGCCTTCAACTAATTCTGAGACTAAAGCTGCTTTGAATATCTCCTCTAAAAGAGTGTGTACGTGGTTACCCTCGTAATTTTCTTTAAAATTTTTAATTCCTGGCAGCTTAGAAAAGTCTAAGGTTACTTTATTGGAATTAGTGTTACCTGTTTCGCCGGCAAGCGCAATTAGATTACCACTTTTATGGTTGGTAATAATTGTTTTTTTTGACTTTGTAGGAATCATAAAATAAAAGATGCCTGGATGTCCTACAAAGTCCAACCATAAAGGTGAGATTATGCCGGGGCATTACTGCTAACCGCATCCAGACACTATTTTGATAATGAGAAATTAAAAGAAACATATAATTGAACTTTGTAGGTATATCAAAATTATAATAATATTCGGTTGCAATAAAAAATTTATAATAAAAACAAACCCCGCAACCGGTGTTGCGGGGAGCGCTTTAGAAGGGTAAACGATTAGTTATAAAAATCATCATCAATTTTTATTTCATGAATCGTTTTTTTCGTGCCGTCTTCTGCAATTTCATCAACTTTTACGGTTACAGGAGCGCTTTGTTTAACAGCACGTTTCTTTAAAAAGTCTGCCTGTGTTAGTGCATCTTGTTTTGTACTAAAGGTTTCTTCATAACCTGCACTCTTTACTTTAAAAAGAGGACTGAATATGTTACCAATTCGATTATTATTTTTTGCACCGGCCGCTTCTTTTTTAGTGGTAGTGGCTGCCACTTCTTTTACTTTTTTCATTTTATTTGTTTTTAATTAAAAAATATTGATAGTGATATTATTGATAAGATTTAAAATGATAATTAATCATCAAACAATAAGAGATATGCAAAGCCAGCCATTATAAGTAATCCGGCGCTGCTTAATGTTGTTATACCAAAAGACGTTGAAGTAATTGAAGTATCTGCCTGCTGTGATGGATTGTCGGAATTCCCTGTTTGCAGCAATCTTTTTAAAATTGCTGCAGTACCAATTTGGTTACTTACAGCAGAAGGACTATACACATGATCTGCAGTAAATAACCCGCTGGAATAATAATTTGTTCCGGCCCATAAATAAGGGCTGTTAATTGGCGGTGATACATTTCTGTAACCAAAGCCATTGTACATTTCAAGTTTATATAGCATTCCGGAAATACTGAAATCATTATCCCAATTCCCTACGCTTTGCTGGTAATGAATTGCATCAACTGCACTTTCATAAAAACTAAAAGGTGGTTGCCCATCAACGGGCCGGCCAACAGGTACGTGCACAGTTCTTGCAGTTAACGGATCGCCATTATGCAAATGCTTAGTAAAATCATTATTGCTTTCCATGTGATGGATAAGACCGATAAAATACCAGGGCACACCGGTTGCCGATTCAATTTGCTGATATTGGTTTCTCCCTGCATTTATTACGCTTACTATAGCATCCACTTTTGATAATGCCGCAGATGAAACAGACATGGTATCAAACATTGTTTGATATTCTTCCATCTCTGAATAGCTTAAAGCGCCAATTGCAGTAACAAAACCATGGCCGTATTTTGGATGCATAATCTTGATTTAATTGCCGGCATAAATGTTTATACGATTTATCATAGTTTGAATTTCATCAGGCGAATTAATTACAGGATAAATTGTATAATCGTATCCATATTGTTTTAAAGCGGCAATTGTATTTTGGCCAAAAAATCCGTCTTGAGTAACTCCTATAACTGCCTGTAACGGCTTTATATCTTCGTTGTAAGCATTTAAGGCAATAGGATATTTTCGGTTGTTTGCTGCAGGTGTATTATTGTTTGCACTGGGTTGCATTTTTTGTTTGTACAATAAGAAGCCGCCTATTGCAATGATTGCAAACCCGATTAAAAGAGCTGTAGAATGTGATTCTTTCTTTGCCATTGTTATTTTTTTAATGTTTGTAACTATTATGCTATGTAAGGAGGTAATTTGCTTACATAATTGTTTAACTCAGCTAAATGATCATCACTTAATCCGTCCAACGGATCTATGCCATCCGGTTTACGCAACCAACTATACATATCTTTATTATACTTCTGTAAAAAAGCATACGCAATAAAACTTACCTGGCTTTTTGTACGGCAGCTTTTTATTACACCTAATACAGAATTATAATCATCATTAAAAACACCGAAATAGTTATAAATTATTTCTGCGTAATTATCGGCGTCTGCCTGGTGTAATAATAAAGTACCGGTAGTACCTGTTTTCCAAAAGTTAGGATTCCACGCGCTTTCATTTGTTGCTGCTGTATCATTACGTATTTGATCGCTGCTTTTTGCTAACCCAACTTTAACGAGCAGGGGCTTTACAATTATAAAATAAGCAAGTATTCCGCCACCAATTACCATTAAGGTTTTGTTTTCAAACAGATCATCCACCAAAGAATTACTTTTTGCCATTGTTATTAATTTTGAATTGTTGAATGTGATACGTTTTTTATAGTAGATAATACTTCGTCTTTACTATAAAAAATTTTATTGTCAATTTGAGTGAAAGGAATTTTCCCGGAGTTGCGCCACTTCTGTAGTGTACTTGTACTAATATTACAAAGCTTCATTACTTCTTTGCTCGTAAGAGGCTTATCTTGCTGTACAGGTTTTTCAGTCAAAACTTTACGAACGGTTTGTTCTATGTATGCGATAAATTCAGTAACTGGAATAGATACAATTAAAGTGCCCTCCATAATTTCAAATTTGAAGGCGAACTTATTTTAAGTCTTTTTAAGAGAATACTATATAAATTGAATTGGGAGGAAAATAAAGCATCCGTAAATACTATATAAATTACTTTTTTGTTCCTTGAATGTGTTTAATCACTCTATGTAATATTTCAATAATTTGATCTTTTTGTTCATTCTTAAGATCGAGGTTCTCGGAGAGACTATCAGTTGTATTTTTAAACCCCCATCCGTATAAATTTTTAAATCCTGCAGCAACTTGCTCAGCCGGTTTATCTGGAAATGCTCCAAAGCGCGCCAAATCTGCGAATAGATAACATGACTGTTGTTGATTTATTATTGCTTCAATTGCTGCTGCTTTTTTTCTGCCTGCTGTACTAAAAATGTTTTTAGACTTGTAAGATTCTAAGTTAAAGCTTGAGTAGTGATTAAGCTGTTTTTTGTAATAGTCAATCTCATATAAAAACTCACCAATATCAACTGAATAAACTACATTTAGCATCCTCGCTGTACTTATTGAAACCTCACCAAGATTACCTAATATATCAAACTCGTCTTGGCCTGAAAAATAAATTAAATTTTGTATGAACAAAAGCTTGTTTTCGTATTCATTCAACGTATAATAAAAGTCATAAGCTTTTTCTTCGTTGTTCTTCTTTTCGTTAAAGAATTTTTTGCATCGCTTTAATATTTTATTGCAATGAATAATTGTAATACACATTTTTTCTATCATGGATGTATTCATCTTATAGTGCTTTATTTATTCTCATTCTGCTTAATTTCATCATCTCGATTTTATTAAATTCATCATCATTCTGTATATATTTTTTCATTGTTTGAAAACTTGTATGACCCACAATCCTTCTTACAACTTCTATCGGGACGCCTAATTGAATACAGTTTGTAATAAAGCTATGCCTGGCAACATGCCAGCTCATCATTTGCCAGGCTTCGTAAGTTGTTTCTTCTGCCTTTTTATTTTTCTTTTGTATGTAATTAAACTGCCTGTTAATGCCAGCAAGTTTTGCAGCTTCTTTTAAATATTCATTTCCTTTTTGATTTGAGATTTGAGGCAATGACATTTTATTTTGCCAATACTTGCTAAACAGTTGCTGCAGCTCAGGAATAACAGGAATTTTCAAATATTGATTTGTCTTAACAGCAACTTTTGTAATCATTCCATTCTGCACATGAATAGGGTTTAAGCTAACTAAATCACTATATCTTAAACCGCAATAACAGCCAATTAAAAACAGATCAATTACTTTTTGCAAACGAGGTTCAAAATCAATTTTAGAGAGCAACAATATTTCATCATACTTTAAAAAGAAATGGTCTTTTCCATCTTCATTTGGGATCTTCCATTTCCTGAATGTATCGTTATCGTGATAACCCTTTTCTTTAGCCCAATTGAGAAAGATTTTGAGATTCTTTATATAAAACCCAAAGGAGTTATCATACATGCCTAAAAAGTCTCTAAATCGCTTGTAAAAGCTTTCTGAAAAATCATTGAATGAAATATTCTCACTCAAAGAGTTTACGTATTTTTTCAGGTAAGCTAATGTTGTTGTGTATCCTTTTACAGTCCTGGGCGCTCTATCAGATCCGTAATCATTTATAAATTTTTCAAATAATGGAATTGGCTTTACTTCTTTTGCCTCAATTGAGTGGTTCCATTCAAGTTGCGCAACTATTATTTCTTTATTTATTTGTCGGCCGGTTTGTTCAAGCTTTAAAATGATTCTTTCAATATCATTTACCTGCTTTTTAAAAAGGTCATTAAAATATTTATAGTTCTCTCTTTTTCGTTTTACCTGCTGTTTGTCCTTATCCCAATATATAGGATCTATAGCCTGCCCGGTGCTTATTCTAAAACGATTACCTTTATAATGGATTGAATGAAACACAGCTACAGGCTTTGAAGCTGTAACTTTATCTAAATTCAAGTTCAATTTTGCACCCATTTGATTTAGTCAACTTACAATTTAACTGACAGTTTCCAACGCGATTCGAAAATATACAAAAAACTTTAAAAAATGCAGAAACCAACAGGGATAAGGCTTTTAATACTTTCTTTAAAATTGGAAAACTTTAAAAAAGCATATTCAGTTATTCCTTTCGTGGGCACAAACCTCTGGTAATACGGAGGTTTTTTTTATGATCGCAGTGTACGTATTAGAAAGCTTGCAGGATAAAACCTGGTATACAGGTATGTGCATGGATATTTCGAACAGATTAAAAGAACATAATGTCGGTAAAAACAGGTTTACCAAAGGTCATCGTCCATGGAAAATTATTTATGTAGAACAACATGATGATTGGAAGTCAGCAAGAATCAGAGAAAAATACTTGAAATTTTCCGCAGGAAAAAAATGGTTGTTGAAACATTTGCAAGAAAGTGAAGGTTCCCTGCCTGCGTGACGCAGTCAGGCAGGGATTCCTTTTGTGGGCACAAACCTCTGGATCACCGGAGGTTTTTTTATTTTCTAAACGTATATAGTAATGTATTTCTCAAAAGATATTTACTGTTACACTATATGATTTGCAGACTTTGCTTCTCAATTATTTTTATCGTATCATTCTTTCAGATAAAAGCTTCAGCAATTATTTTAAATACAAAGGATGCAACAGTTTGGCTGCCTCAGCAAACAATTACAGGTAGTATATCCGGGCTTTCATCAAACAAAATAAAATGGCATGTAAATAATGTTAGCGGGTTAATAAATACAAAAGCAAATGGAACTTTCAGCTTTTCATTTACATTAACTAAAACTAATAATATAATTTGGGTAGAAGATATAAACCATTCCATCATTTCAGATACTATTCATTATATACTTGGTTATACGCCTTTTCCTGAAGTAAAACCTTTTGCGATCATAAGTGGTAATACTGCTAAACTTAAAACAGCACTTATCAATAATCCTTACGGTCTTGTGTTTACTTATAAATGGACCACATTAAAATCTCCGGCACCCGTTACAATTCACAATGCATCATCACCCAAAGCAACTGCACAAATACCAAATATAAATGGCGATTACTTTTTTACAGTAACAATTTATTCAAATAATGATTCAGTAAAATTTACAACGTATGTTACGAGAAGTGATACAGGCCTGCATGCTTTCAATATTGCAAACGATCATGCAGCGTGGATTGATTCAGCAATCATTTACGAAATAACCCCGTATGTTTTTGTGCATGAAGGTCAATATCCTGACATTACAAAAAAATTGCCTGAATTAAAAGAGATGGGTATAAATACTATCTGGCTTCAACCAATATGTAAAACACATAATGGCGAACAAGGTTATGATGTGATTGATTATTTTTCATTGCGACCTGATCTTGGAACAGAAAGCCAGTTGCATGATCTTATATCAACTGCAAAAAATTTAAACATGCATGTGTTGTTTGATTTTGTGCCAAATCATACTTCCATATTTCATCCTTATGCAAAAGAAGTAAAGCAATATGGCGGGCAAAGTCATTATTATAATTTTTACCAGCATACTAATGACGGTGCAAAATATTCTTCGCAGGAGCAAATAGATTCGAATGGCTTTGTACATTATTTCTGGAATGACCTGGTAAATCTTGATTATAATAATCCCGAAACGCAGCAATGGATTTTAGAAGCATTCAAATACTGGCTAAGAAAATTTGATATTGACGGTTACCGTATAGATGCAGCGTGGGCATTTAATGCAAGAAATTCTTCTTTCGGCAAACAATTACAAACAAGTTTAAAAAGCATAAGGCCTGATATTTTATTATTGGCTGAAGATAAAGGCGCTTTGAGATCAGTGTATGCAGAAGGTTATGACGCAGCTTATGACTGGATGGCTGATTCAGGCTGGATATCAAAATGGAGTTGGTCAACAGATTATAACCCGTCAAAAAACCCAACCATTTTTAATTATTATGATGAAAATAGCAGAAGTACTTTACTAAACAAATCTTTGTTTAACAATGGCGATACAATACATCTTCGCTTACGTTTTTTAGAGAACAATGATCAGCAGCGTTTTATTACAGCGCATGGAAAGGAACGCACTAAAATGGCTTCAGCTTTGTTGCTTGCTTTGCCGGGATTACCGTTAATTTATAACGGCCAGGAAATAGGTTTTGAACGCAAACCATACAGCAATAAATTTATATTTAAGACTAATCAAAGTATTCAATCGGCTGATACAAATAATTTGTTTCCGTGGTATGAAAAATTAAATAAAATAAGAATTGAACATGAAGCTTTACGCAGCAATCACATGCAATTACTGCCGGTAAATTTGCAAACAATGTATGCATTGCATCGTTGGCAAAATGATGAGCATATTATTGTACTTTCAAATCTTGGTAATGAAGATTCAAACACTGAAGTAGATATCGGTTCAATAAAAAAATTTACGCACAACACATTAAAATATACTGATCTTATAACAAAGGAAAATTTTTACGCAGATTCAAATGCAAACTCTTTAAACGTTGCAATGAAAAAATACAGCACAAGATTATTGCTTGCTTCACAAAAAGATTCTATTCCAATTGTGAGTGATAAATAATTTGTTCAGGAATTTTTTGGTAACAGCTTTAGTAATTTTATCAGCTGATTACATTACAGTCATACGTAGTATAAAAATTAAGCCTATCAATTTATGGAATCATTCAAATCTATATTTCCATTTAATCAAATAGAAATTGCTGAGTACAAAATAATGACTGATGCCGATATTGATAAAGCGTTGTCTGCATCAGGAAAAAGCTTTTTGCATTGGAGTAACAAAACATTTGAAGAACGTGCAATTGTTTTAAAAAATGTTGCATCACTTTTAAATGAAAGAAAAGAATGGCTGGCAAAACTTATTACCGATGAAATGGGTAAGGTTACTAAAGAAGCTATTGCAGAAATAGAGAAATGCGCTTTAGGCTGTAATTATTATGCAGAAAATGCAGGGCAATTTTTACAGGATGAAATTATTAATACCAATTATAAAAAAAGCTTTGTTGCTTTTCAGCCTATTGGGGCTGTACTTGCAATTATGCCATGGAATTTTCCCTTCTGGCAGGTATTTCGTTTCGCAGCACCTACATTAATGGCGGGTAATGTTGCTTTATTAAAACATGCGCCGAATGTTTGCGGCTGTTCATTAGCCATTCAAAACCTGTTTACAGATGCCGGCGCTGAACCAGGCATTTTTCAATCTTTAATTGTTGATACAAATGCAACTACAAAGATTTTACAAAGCAATATTGTGCAAGGTGTGTCTTTAACCGGAAGTGAAAAAGCTGGCAGCAGTGTTGCAAGTATTGCATCTACGCAAATAAAAAAATCTGTTTTGGAATTAGGCGGCTCTGATGCTTTTATTGTACTGGCTGATGCTGATATAAAAAAGGCTGCTGCAACTGCTGTTACGTCCCGCATGCAAAATGCAGGACAAAGCTGTATTGCCGCAAAACGTTTTTTAATTGTACAGGATGTTTTGAATGATTTTACAGATGCAGTTAAAGAACAAATTCAAAAATTAAAACAAGGCAATCCTTTTGATGCATCAATAACAACAGGCCCGATGGCAAGATTAGATCTTGCTGAAAAACTGCATGAACAAATTGAGCAATCTGTTTCAAAGGGCGCAGAAGTTATTTTAGGTGGTGAAGTAAATGGTTGCAATTATCAACCGGCATTGTTAGTAAATGTACAACCCGGCATGCCCACATTTGATGAAGAAACTTTTGGTCCTGTGTTTTGCATTATTACTGTGAAAGATGAAGAAGAAGTTATTGAAATGGCTAATGCAAGTCGCTATGGTTTAGGCGCCAATGTCTGGACGAAAAATATTGATAAAGGAATTTCATTAGCCAAAAAATTAAACAGCGGTTCTGTATTTATTAATTCAATGGTAAAAAGTGAACCTGCTTTGCCTTTTGGCGGTGTAAAGAAATCCGGTTATGGACGGGAATTAAGCAAACATGGAATAATGGAATTTGTAAACGTGAAAACAATTGCAGTGGCGGAATAATTATTTTTCATCAAAATTATTCTGCCATTCTTCTGAAATAGATTTCACTTTATCCATCACAGATTTTTCCAATTGTATTTTATAGTCGCTGATCTTTTTTGAAATTGTTTCATCAGATGTGCCAATAATTTGTGCTGCAATAATACCCGCATTTTTTGCGGCATTTAATGCAACGGTCGCTACGGGCACTCCATTTGGCATTTGTAAAATAGATAACACCGAATCCCAACCATCAATGGAGTTAGATGATTTTATGGGAACACCGATTACAGGTAATGTTGTAAGACTGGCAATCATACCGGGCAAATGTGCGGCACCACCAGCACCTGCTATAATAACTTTCAATCCGCGCTCAACTGCTGTGCTTGCATATTTAACCATGCGCTTTGGTGTACGATGTGCAGATACAATTGTAAGCTCAAAAGGAACAGCAAATTCTTTAAGCATCAGGGCAGCATCCTGCATTATTTTTAAATCGCTATCGCTGCCCATAATAATTCCAACGAGAGGAGTTTGTAGTTTTGAGTTCTTTGCTTTGAGTTCTTTATTTTGAGTTTTCGCCATAACTAAAAATTGTAAATTAAGCAATTACTTTCAGGCTGTTTTTTATTTCCTTTACCTGGTCGATCAATTCATTCCTGTCTTTACTTATAATTGTTACATGCCCCATTTTTCTGCCAGGCTTTGTTTGTGTTTTCCCATATAAATGCACAAATACATTTTTCATGCTTAACACTTCATCAAGTCCTTCATATTTGGCTACGCCGCTATAGCCTTCTGCTCCTACAATATTTACAATAGATGACGGAAGAATAACTGCTGTATTTCCCAAAGGATAATTCAGGATAATTCTCCACAACATATCATATTGGCTGCAATAATTTGCTTCTATGGTATGATGGCCACTGTTGTGTACACGCGGCGCTGTTTCGTTCACAAGTACTTTACCATTTTTATCAACAAACATTTCTATAGCAAATAATCCCGGGCTATCTAAACCTTTTACAAGCTGTAATGCAATACTATTTGCTTTTTGCAAAACATCTGCAGGTAGTCCGGCAGGCGAAATCTGATAATCTAATAAATTTAAATTTGGATCAAAAATCATTTCTGTTGCCGGGTATATCGCGGTTTCTTTTTTATCGTTCATTGCAACGATAACTGCAATCTCTTTTTGAATGTCAACCATTTTTTCTAAAACAGAAGGTGCATCAAAACCTTTATCAATTTCTGTATCGCTTTTCAAAACCTGCACACCTTTGCCATCATAACCGCCCTGCGCTAATTTATGAACTGCAGGTAAAAAACCGGAATGTATTGTTAGCTCATTCTTATTTTGTGTAATAATAAATTCAGGTGATGGAACCTGATTTGATTTATAAAATTCTTTTTGTGTGATCTTATTTTTGATAATTTTTATTGCCGATGGCTTTGGATAAATCTTTACACCTTCACTTTCTAATTTTTCTAATGCTTCCACATTCACCGCTTCAATTTCTATTGTTAAAGCATCAAGATTTTTTCCAAAATTGTATACCGTTTCAAAATCTTTTATATCACCTTTTATAAAGTGATGGCATAAATGCGCTGCCGGACATTGCTCATCATTTTCCAATACATAAGTTTCTACCACGTAATTGGCGGCAGCCTGCAATAACATTCTGCCTAATTGTCCGCCACCAAGAATTCCTATTTTTAAAATTTTTGATTGATTCATTTCAGCCTTCATTAAAATATCTTCTGCAATAAAGTTGCAATTTGTATAATTTTTTTTCTAAAACCATTCTTAAATTTTTGATTTAAAGTGTAATTGATTTCTTCTGCAGACCGCTAAAAAAATTATTCTGTATTTTGCCGCAAATTAATACACATAAGTTTTCATAATGTTTGAAGCATTAGTGAAGGGATTAATTTTAGGCTTGCTGTTAGGCATTTCCGTTGGACCTATAATTTTTTCTATTCTTAAACAAAGCCTTAATAACGGTCATCGTGGCGGTTATGCATTTATTGCCGGCGTATCTGCAAGTGATATATTGCTGGTGCTTATATGCAATATGTTCACCCATTTATTTGATGCCGTTATGCAGCATGAATTAATAATTGGTATTGCAGGCAGCAGTTTATTGGTAGCATTAGGCATTTACAATTTCTTTTTTCGTAAAGTACAAACAGCAGAAAATGGAATGCTGACGGTAAATAATCTGCGCGCACATCATTTAGTTGGTATTTTTTTCTCAGGTTTTTTTATGAATTCACTTAATCCGGGTTCATTTTTATTTTGGTTTGCAGCCACGGCAACAATAACAGCAGATTCAAGATTAGTAGATCATCCGGATCAATACCGTCTTATTGTTTTTTTAACGGCGCTGTTTTTTAATCTCTCTTCAGATACAACCAAAGTATTATTAGCGAATAAAATAAGACTAAAACTTACGCCGCACAATGTGCATATCATCAATCGTATTTCCGGGTTTATACTTATAGGATTTGGTATTGCCATCGTAGTAACAATACTTGTGCGTGATGCACATGCGGGCAAGCTTTAACAAGCTGTTACAATGCAGCATTGTATTTTTAAAAATGAAGTGCTGTCTACTTACAATCATTACTGCTTTTGTTCTCACTTCTTCTTTTGCACAATCTGATTTTATTCAACTGAAAAAAAATAATAAGGTTTTAGAATTATGGTTCAGGGGCGATAATATTTATGCGCAATTAAAAAACGGACAATGGATAAATGCTGTTATCTATAAAATCAAGGATGATAGTTTATACTTGCGGCCATATATTGTGCAGACTTATGTGAACAGGCTCGGTTTACCTTTTCTTGATACAACGTTTTATGGTTTAATGACAATTCATTTCAGTTACTTATATGCATTTCCCAAAAAAGATGAAAGTTTTAGTTATGTGAAAAACGGTTTGATATTCGTTCTTGCCGGCGGCGGTTATCTTGTGTTGAACACAATAAATACGCTAAGTGATAATGATCCTCTGTTTGCATCAGACAACCTTCCTCAATTATGTATTGCTACAGGCGTTTTAGCATTAGGAGTCGTATTAGGTTTAACACATAAGTCAACTTATATAGTTGGAAAAAAATATCACATAGAATATATTTCTGTAAAACCATCTTCGTAGTATTTTCGGGCCGAAATGAAAGACCAACAACAATCATTTGCTAAAAGATTTTTTCGACGTTTCTTTAAAATAATTCTTTACGGATTTATTCTTTCATTCATTTATTTATTGATATGCAAATGGCTGATGCCACCAATAACAATAACACAATTGGGAAGCTGGATCAGCGGCAATGGCTTGAAAAGAGATTATGTTTCATGGAATGATATTTCGGCTAATGTAAAGCTTGCGGCTATTTCAGGTGAAGACCAATTGTTCCCGGTGCATAATGGTTTTGATTGGAAAGCCATTGATAAAAGCTTAAATAATACATCTTCAAAAAACAAAAGACCTGCCGGCGCTGCTGCAAGCACCATAAGCCAGCAAACAGCAAAGAATGTATTTTTATTCCAGGGTGAAGGTGTTTTACGTTATATGCGTAAGCCGCCTGAAGCCGTTTATACAAAGCTTATTGAATGGATATGGGGAAAGCGGCGCATTCTTGAAGTGTATCTTAATACAAGTGAAATGGGGAAAGGCATTTTTGGAATAGAAGCAGCGGCGCAGCAATATTTTCATAAACATGCAAAAGACTTATCGCGCAATGAAGCGGCAGAAATCATTGCTTGTCTTCCTAATCCTGAGATTTATGCTGTGAAGCCAATTAGCCGCTTTGTTGCATGGAAAAGCAGGTGGATTTTACGCCAAATGAACAATATGCAAAGCGATAAAAACGTGATTGCATTAATAAATAAAAAGTAGATCATAGTTCATGGTTGATAGCTCATAGGTAGAACTTCGTGAACTTGTGAACCCGTGAACTTTGAAACTATGATTTATGAACTATAATTTATAAACTATCATCTATGAACCATTAACTATGATCCATTCCAAACTACCAGATACGGGCACAACTATATTTACTGTAATGAGCCAGTTGGCGCTGGAATACAATGCTATTAATCTCGGCCAGGGGTTTCCTGATTTTATGATGAGTGAAGCGTTGATTGCTTTAGTAAACAGCGCAATGCTGAAAGGATACAATCAATATGCGCACATGAATGGCTTGCCTTTGCTGCGTGAGAAGCTTGCACAAAAAGTTAAAAAATTGTATAACAACTCAATTAATCCCGAAACACAAATTACAATTACTCCCGGCGGCACTTACGGAATTTATACAGCCTTCACAAGCATACTTGAAAAGGATGACGAGGTAATTGTTTTTGAACCAGCTTATGATAGTTATATTCCAAATATTATTATTAACGGAGCCAAACCAATTCTTATACAACTTCAATTTCCTTCATTCAATATTCCATGGGATGAAGTAAAACAAAAGATCACGGCTAAAACAAAAGCTATTATTATTAATTCGCCGCACAACCCAACCGGCGCTGTTATTAATGAAAATGATATAGAACAATTAAAGCAGATCGTTTACAACAAAAATATTTTTATTATAAGTGATGAAGTGTATGAGCATCTGATATTTGATAATATTCCGCATCAAAGTATTTTACGTTATCCTGAACTGCTTGAAAAAAGTTTTGTATGTTTCTCATTTGGCAAAACATACAATTGCACCGGATGGAAAATTGGTTATTGCATTGCGTCGCCTTTATTAATGAAAGAGTTTAGAAATGTGCACCAGTTTAATTGCTTTAGCTGCAACAGTTTTGTACAATATGCGCTTGCAGAATTTTTAGATAATGAAGATGCGTATTTATCGCTTGGTAAATTTATTCAAAATAAAAGAGATTATTTTCAAAAGTTGATGGAAGCAACAAAGTTCAAGGCCATTCCTTCTCACGGCAGTTATTTTCAGTGTTACAGCTATAAAGATTTCAGTAATGAAAATGATATGGAACTTGCCATTCGCTTAACCAAAGAATGTGGTGTAACAACAGTTCCCTTAAGCAGCTTTTATCAATCAAAAAAAGATGATAAAGTATTGCGTTTTTGTTTTGCTAAAAAAGAAGAGACGTTGAAAGAGGCTGCGGAAAGATTGATAAAAATTTAATTTACTTATAAACATTTTATAACAACTTTTTTCGTTTTTCATTTTTGTTATCACTTTCTAATCATCAATTTTGCACAGAGATAATTAAAGTAATTTCAACTTATACATGCCGGTTTACAATCAGTCCAGAAGCAGGATCATCCAGGTAATCTTTATTCTTGTTTTTCTGCTCATCATATTGCAGTTATTAAACTTACAGATATTTTCTACCGAATATAAATTACAGGCAGAAAACAATGCCGTATATCGTAAAGTAATTTATCCTGACCGCGGTGTTGTTTACGATCGTCATGGCAAAGCCATTCTTGAAAACACAATCATGTGGGACCTGATGGTTACGCCTTCTGAAATTAAAGGAACAGATACCACAGCGCTTTGCGCTATTTTAGGTATTGATACAGCCGGTTTTCATAAAAGAATTCTTACAGCGATTATAAAAAATTCGCGGTATAAACCAAGCATTTTTGAACCATTAATAACTGATGAAGTGTATGCCAGGCTTAATGAAAGCATGTATAAATTTCCCGGTTTTAATATTGTAGAAAGGCCGGTTCGTTCCTATCCATTTCATGGCGCAGCATGTGTGCTGGGTTATTTAGGTGAAGTAGACAGTAATTTTTTAAAACGCCATGCAGGAGAAGGTTATGAACAGGGCGATTATGCAGGCATGACCGGCCTTGAACGCGGTTATGAAAAAGTATTAATGGGCCAGCGTGGTGTAAAAAGATTTATACGTGACAATAAAAACCGCATACAGGGTGCTTACAACAACGGCACATATGATACCGCTGCTATTGCAGGCAGAAATTTATATTCAAGCATGGATATAGATTTGCAATTACTTGCTGAAAAATTATTGCAGCATAAAATTGGAAGTGTTGTTGCCATCAATCCTAAAACCGGCGGCATTTTGGTAATGGCAACAGCTCCGTCTTATGATCCAACTATGTTAACGGGTGCTCAGCGCCGCAAAAATTTTGGCAAGCTAATTTTAGATACCGCACGGCCTTTATTAAACCGTGCTATCAAAGGCCAGTATCCGCCAGGTTCAACATATAAACCATTAAGCGCATTAATTGCTTTGGATGAAGGCATTATCACACCATCATATGGCTACCCTTGTGCAGGTGCTTATTATTCATGTGGCAGACCTGTTAAATGTACCGAGCATTGGCAAGGCCATTCAAAAAATCTGCGTACTGCTATTGCTTATTCATGCAACTCTTATTTCAGCAATGTATTCCGGATGATTGTTGATAACCCCGCTTATCACAATCCGAGAATTGGTTATTTGCATTGGAAACAATATATGAATGCTTTTGGTTACGGTATTGATTTGAAAACAGATTTACCTGGTGAAGATGATGGTAATATTCCCGATACATCCGGTTATAACCGCGACTTTGGCGGGCCAAGATGGAACAGTTGCAATATTGTTACATTAGGCATTGGCCAAGATAGAATGCTCGCAACGCCTTTACAAATAGCCAACGCAATGTGCATCATCGCAAACAAAGGTTATTATTACACACCGCATTTTGTTGATAGCATAGAAAATGAAACCATTACTGATACCCAGTTTGTTGGCAAGTATAGAATTAAACATGTACCGCTTGAACATATTTCAGATTCGTCTTTTAATACTGTTCAATTAGGGATGCATGATGTGGCTGTATTTGGTACAGCAAGAGCAGTGAAAATTGATGGCATTGATATCTGCGCCAAAACAGGTACAGCACAAAACCCGCACGGAAAAGATCACTCATTATTTGTTGCCTTTGCGCCAATGCAAAATCCTAAGATTGCCATTTGCGTTGTAGTTGAAAATGCAGGTTTTGGCGCAACCTGGGCAGCACCTATTGCTTCTTTAATAATGGAAAAATATTTTAAGGATACTCTTAGCGCAGCAAGCGTAGCTAATGTGGAAAGAATATCAAATGCAGATCTTATTCCGCCGCCAATTAAGCAGTGGTATTTTAAACAGGATTCTATAAAGCTTCTTAAACAAAGCCAGAAAATAAATCCGGATGCAGCACCGGTATTTCAAAATAATTTAGAAACCACCAAGCCTGTTCAATACGATCCCGAAGCGGAGCCGAACCATAAAGACAATGGAGATACTTCTTTAATAAAAAATAAACAGGACCTGCAAAAACCTGAAGAGAAAAAAAATCCAAAACCTAAAAAACCATGAGCAGAAGTTATTCCAAATCCGTTTCAAAAGGCGTAGACTGGCTCACCGTTGTTTTGTATACAGCATTAGTGTGCATTGGCATCTTATGCATATTTATGGTAGAATATAACCCCGCAACATTTACTCCTTCCTCTTTTTTCCAGGGCACTACTAATTACAGCAAGCAAATTTTATTCACCGGCATTTGTATTGTTGTTGCCACTTTTATTATTTTAAGTGATAGCAAATTATATCCTGCATTTGCCAACCTGATGTATGTTTTCGGTATTATATTAATGCTGTCTGTTTTTGTTATCGGGAAAAATATTAATGGTTCAAAAAGCTGGATTCCTTTAGGCGGTGGTTTTAACCTGCAACCGGCAGAGTTGTGTAAAATATTTACAGCATTGGCCTTGGCAAAATTCCTGTCGCAGTTAAATATGGATTTTTCAAAACTGCAATCGCAGGTTATAGCAGGTGTAATTACTTTATTGCCCGCGTTAATATCTATTCTGCAAAATGAAACCGGCCTGGCATTGGTGTACATGAGTTTTTTTATAGTGATGTATCGCGAAGGTTTGCCAGGTATCATTCTTATAATCGGTTTTTCATTTGGGGCGCTGGTGGTTGCAACATTAGTGGTTGAAAAAAATACACTTGCTGTTATTCTAACTTTAATAGCAGGCCTTTTAGTGTTTGTTTTTCGCCGACAGATTTTTGTAAGAAAAAGATGGAACGTTTTAGTATTGATCACTTCTGTTTGGTTTGTTTGCGTAGGCATACAGCGCTTTGCGGTTCCATATATTTTTAATAATGTATTTGAATGCTACCAAAGCCAGCGCATATACAGCGCCGTTGGTAAAGATTATGATTGCAGCCAGAATAAACATGCTTTAAAATCAGAAGCTGCAGGCAAATCACCTGGTAAACCTGATGATTATAACGTGCGGCAAAGTAAGATTGCTATTGGCTCCGGCGGGTTTTTAGGAAAAGGTTTTTTAAAAGGCACGCAAACACGTGGCAAATATGTGCCTGAACAGCATACAGATTTTATCTTCACCTCGTTAGGCGAAGCATTTGGTTTTGTGGGTTCGTTTATTTTTCTTGCTATTTATTTCCTGCTACTCTTTCGCATTGTGCTTATTGCTGAGCGGCAGCGCAGCGCATTCAGCCGCGTATATGCATATAGTGTAGCCAGCATTTTATTTTTTCATATTGTGGTAAATGTTTGTATGACGGTTGGGCTTTTTCCTGTAATTGGTATTCCGTTGCCGCTGGTAAGTTATGGCGGATCTTCGCTATTAACTTTTACTATACTCATTTTTATTTTAATAAGATTAGATGCAGACAGGCAAATGGTGTTGAGATAATGCCTTTTAATTATAGCTGAAAGATTTATCAGAAAAGACTTAAGAGATTGTTGAACGGCCCAGCATTGCTGTAATTTGAAAGCTAAATTGTTGATTACAATTTAAACAGGTGTAGTATTTTTTTTATTCTTAACTATAGCAAATCTTTTTTGATAAGTTAACTGGCGCCATATCCATTCTGCCGGTCCATATAAAAATTTTGATAACCACCATCTGCTTAAAATTGACTGCAAAAAATAAAGCAGGAAAGCAGCGAGCCAAATAATGCGCAAAGGCAACTCACCAAGTAATCCAAAACCAATATTATAAAAGAGAATGATGTACACCGCTGTTTGCATTAAATAATTAGTGAGCGTCATTCTGCCCGTATTACTAAATGCCTTTATTAATTTAGATGCGCTTCCTTTTTGAAAAATTAATATCATACTTGTTGCATAAAACAAAGCAGTTGCGAGAATACCTGCTTTTAGTAAAGGATATAATAAAAATTGTTGGGTAAAAATATTATAGTAAGATAACAGCCAAAGAGCAATATATATATGATCATTGCAAAACAAGAAATCTTCCAGACCTTTTTTATAAGAATTGAGTAATCATTTAAACGCACCAGTATTTGTTTTCGCAAAATATAATAACCCAATAAAAATCTTCCTAATGTTTCTGCGCCATCACGAAAATCAACCAGCGTATAAATCCATAAATGCGGATAAGTTTGATAATTAAAAACAGCCACATCTTTTAAAGAGCCGTATTTAACGGTGTTGTAAGCAGTTTTTGTTATTGCATCGTAGTCAACAGCATTGTGTATAAAGTAGTGCTGGTACAACCTGATAACAAACGGAAACACGAACATTAAAATAACAGACCAGGTAAAAACCTTGCGATCGCTACTTTTACGAAACAATAATAAAAATATTCCTGCCATTGCATAAACATGCAAAATATCTTCTGACCAAAATGCAAGATGAATGCAGCCGAACACAAACAACCAAAACATTCTGCGCAGAAAAAAACGAGTGGTATTTAAATTTTTATTGGCAACTCTTTCCATTATTACTCCAAAGCCATAACCAAACAGGATTGAAAAAAGCGTCATGAATTTATTCTGAATAAAAATATCATGCAGCATATTTAAGGCATCATCAAACGGCGTGGAAATTGATTTAATAATTGAAGCAGGAACATAGTTGGTGAACATACCATTAAAGTTTCCCAACAACACACCGAACAAAGCAAAGCCTCTAAGTACATCTACAATTACAATGCGTTCTTTTTGTTGAATGGGAAGAGTTAATGACATTGATTGATATTAGTTTTATAAATTGATTTGTCATGCATTGAAAACAACCGGTTTCATCGGTTGCTTTTTCCAGTACGTTAAACTTCTCCATACCCATTCAAGCGGACCAAACCGATAATACCGCAGCCAAATATTGCTGAATAAAACCTGGAATATCCAAACACCGAATACAACATAATAAATTTGAAATCGCTCCAGTTTTCCAAACAAACCGAATCCAAAACCATAGAAAATAAATCCGCAAATAATGGATTGAGAAAGATAATTGGTGAATGCCATTTGCCCTACTTTAGCCAAAGCATTAAGCAGCCAATTAGCAACGTTGTATTTATATAACAATATTATTGCCGATAAATGACCCAGTGCTATCAGTAAACATTTTTCAGGATATATATCTACCGCTAAATAATTAGTTATAAGCGATAAATCAAAGCCGGATTGCAGCCGACTATTAAAGCTGATATAACTGAGTGTAAATCCAATTGAATATCCTGCAAGCATTAACATCCAATAAAATTTTTTTGAACGCTTACCTGTTAGCACACCCCATCCAAATAATGCCATGCCTATAAAAAACAAACTCATGTTGTTCCAAAATAAATCTCTGTAAAATTCAACGGTTTCAAAATCTTCATTCCATGGCTGCGTAGTTTTCCAGATAGAAAAATAATCTTTCTGCATATTTTTCGTCATTGCATCAGCCTTGTTGCGAATGTTTTCAATTGCATGATCATCTTCAAAGCTTTGCCAATTTGCTTTATCAACTTGTTGCGCTGAAGTAAGCTTCACATGCTGCTTTTCTAATGCAAGTGCTTTCTCACCTTGCACTCTTGTATCTCTTGCTTCGTACATATCAAGTGTTGCCTTAAAGTTGTAAATAAGCATTATAACTATGCCGATCATGAGAAGATATTTCGGCTGCATTTTTCTAAATGGAAAAAGAAATAAACCGCAGATAGCGTAATGGTATAAAATATCGCCTGTCCACAGTAGTACGTACGCATCAATAATTCCAAAAATCATCAGCCAGATAAGCCGGCGATAATAAATATCTGCGGCAGATGGATTACTTTCTTTCTTTTCTAATTTGGTAAGCAACAATATGCTGCTTGCGCCAAACAACATGGAAAACAGGGCACGCATCGTTCCTTCAAATCCTAAATTATTTATCCAAACAATATAATAATTGATGCCTGTTTCATTGCGTATATTAATGTTTGAACCCATCCAAAATGGAAGTGCAAAAAAATTGATATTGATAAGTAATATACCGAGCAAAGCAACGCCACGAATGGTATCTATAACAGCAATTCGTTTTGTTTGTGGTTGTGCAACTAATGTTATTGTTACACTTTGTTCAGTTTCCGGGGCAAAATGGTGACGAAAAAATAAGGTAGTCGCATAGTTTATTTTGCTGTTAGAAAATTCAACTCATTTATCATTTCTCTCCAAACACCGCCGGGTAAATAAATTTCATTAAGATATTGTAGGGATCTGGTCGTGTGGTATAAGTATTATAGTTGCCCGCATTAAATACTACTACAATATCATTTAATTTATCAACAAAAACACGCTGACCGCCATTCCCGATGCAGGCAGCAATTGGTGTTGGCTTATTCATAATAGTATCCGTCCAAAGCCACCATTGAAAACCGTACCCTGTGCCTGAAGTATCAACCGGAAAGTATTGTGTGAATGATTCATTTATCCATCCCGCTGTTATAATTTGCTTTGAATTCCATTTGCCATCGTTCATATAAAGTAATCCAAATTTTAAAAGGTCACGTGGCAAAAGCCGTAATCCGGAGGCGGCTGCCGGTATTCCATCTGCCGAATATTTTGTCCATTCAAATCTCGTTATACCAAGCGGTGAAAAGAGATATTCACCCGCAAATGTGCTTATACTTTTTCCTGTCGCTTTTTGAATGATAGATGCGAGCAATTGAGTTGCGCCTCCATTGTAACGCCACACTTTTCCGGGTGCAAAAGCCATAGGCTGGCTCAATACATAACCAACCGGGTCTTGTGCTTCTTCCATTTTTGTCTCATTGTTTTGCGGAGATCCGTACGTGTCTTCATCCCATTGAAAACCGGCAGTCATTGTAAGCAAATCTTTAATGGTAATTTGTGATTTTAATCCTGTATCCTGCGCCGTATATTCAGGAAAGAAGTCAAATATCTTTTCATTGATACTTTTTATTTTTCCCTGGTCTACAGCAATACCAATACATGCTGAAACTACGCTTTTAGATACACTGCGTTCATCATGAAGACTGTCTTTTGTATGAGCTATTATACCTAATTTTTTTCCCCAAATGGCATCTTCACCGCTCCAGTATTTTTCATAAATGATTTTATTATTATGAGCGATGAGAATGCTGTGAATGTTTGGATACGTTCCATTTTCAATAGCAGCTTCCATATTGTGAAGGCCGGCAGGGCTTACTGTTTGTGCATTTGTAAGATGTAGTTGCAAAAAGAACAGCCAAAGCAGTAATAGTTTTTTCATTTATTCATTTCATACAAGGTAATAAATCTGCAGCTCCTTGAAAGTACATTGTCAAATTACATGACGCATAACTTAAATATTACCGCAACTTACAAAATTTTATTGCGCCGATCCACCAACTGTAAGCCGTATTGCCGCAACTCGCCCATTACCGCTTTATTGCCAAATCATTTCACCTTCCCATCATTTTCACGATTCCTAAATTTCAAAATCATCAAAAATCAATTGCTTAAATTTGCAGCAGCATTTTAAAATATATCAACGCTCATTTTTACTGAATGGAAATTACCGCAAAGACCGCCGAAGAATTACGTTTAACCGCAGAAGAATTTGAACTCATCAAACAAAAACTTGGCCGCACGCCAAACTTTACTGAGCTCTGTGCCTTCAGTGCTATGTGGAGTGAACATTGCAGCTATAAAAATTCCATTAAATGGTTAAAAACTTTACCACGCAGTGGCGGCAGAATGCTTGTAGAAGCCGGCGAAGAAAATGCAGGTTTAATGGATCTTGGTAATGGATGGGGTGTTGTATTTAAAATTGAAAGCCACAACCATCCGTCTGCAATAGAACCTTTCCAGGGTGCTGCAACGGGTGTTGGCGGTATTCAGCGTGATATTTTTACAATGGGTGCAAGGCCAATTGCATCATTAAATAGTTTGCGTTTCGGAAATATTAAGGATAAAAAAAATCAACGTTTGCTTGCTGGCATTGTTCATGGCATTGGTCATTATGGTAACTGCTTTGGCGTACCCACCGTTGCCGGCGAAACTTATTTTGAAGAATGTTATGCAACTAACCCCTTGGTGAATGCAATGAGTGTGGGAATTGTTCGTGTTGATAAAACTATTAGTGCAACAGCAAAAGGCAAAGGCAACCCTGTTTTTTTTGTAGGAAGCGCAACGGGCAAAGATGGTATTGGCGGCGCATCATTTGCATCAGCAAATATTACAGCAGAAAGTACGGAAGATCTGCCTGCTGTACAAGTGGGTGATCCTTTCCAGGAAAAAAAATTATTAGAGGCTTGTTTGGAAGTAATTGATACTGGTGTTGTGGTTGGCATGCAGGACATGGGTGCTGCGGGCATTATTTGTTCGTGCAGTGAAATGAGTGCAAAAGGTGAAGTGGGTATGCGCATTGACCTTGATAAAGTTCCAACCCGGCAACAGAATATGAAAGCATGGGAATTGCTATTAAGTGAAAGCCAGGAACGCATGTTGCTTGTAGTTGAAAAAGGAAAAGAAGAAGCGATTCTAAAAATATTTGATAAATGGGATTTGCCCTGCAGCCAGATTGGTGAAGTAACAGAAGATAAATTACTCAGCTTCTATTTACACGGTGAATTAGAAGCACAGATACCTGCTTATGAATTGGTATTAGGTGGTGGCGCCCCACAGTATGACCGTGAATATAAAGAGCCGGAATATTTTTCCGCAATTGATAAGTTTACTATAGCTCCTATAAAAGACGTTGAAAGCAATGATGAATTAAAATCAATTACAGAGCAATTAATTCAATTGCCAAATATTGCTTCTAAACGCTGGATCTATGTTCAGTATGACAGTATGGTTGGCGCAGCAAATACATCAACAAATGCGCCAAGCGATGCTGCTATTGTTTTGGCAAAAGGAACTGGAAAAGCTTTGGCAGTTACAGTTGATTGTAATGGCCGCTATGTACAATCAGATCCATATAAAGGTGCTATGATTGCTGTGGCAGAAGCAGCCCGCAATATTGTTTGCAGTGGTGGTGAACCGATTGGCGTAACCAACTGTTTAAACTTTGGTAATCCATATATTCCTGAAGTGTATTTCCAGTTTGTAAAAGCGGTACAAGGTATGGGTGAAGCCTGCAAAAAATTTAATACACCTGTTACCGGCGGCAATGTTAGTTTTTATAATCAAAATCCCGAAGGGCCGGTTTATCCAACGCCAACAATTGGTATGGTTGGTTTATTGAATGATGTGAACGATAAGATGACGCTTGATTTTAAACATGAAGGTGATATGATCGTTCTCATCGGTACACAACAAAATGATATTAATTGCAGTGAGTACCTGCACAAAATAAAAGGTATTGAATTATCACCTGCGCCTTTTTTTGATCTGGATGAAGAATATGCTGTTCAAAAATTTTTATCATCAATCATAAAAGAAAAAATAGTTGCCAGCGCACATGATGTAAGTGAAGGTGGTTTAATTGTTGCGTTATTTGAAAGTGCATTTAACCGCAATACAGGCTTTGATATTTCAGTTGATTTTGAAAAAGATGAAATAAGGCTTGATGCGTTTTGGTTTGGTGAAGCCCAAAGCAGAATTGTTGTTAGTTGTTCTAATGATAAATTGCAGGAATTAAAACATAAAGCAGCCTCCGCCGGGATAGATATTACAGTGCTTGGCATCGTTACAACATCATCAATAAAAATAAATGGCGAAAGCTGGGATGATATATCAACATGGAAAAATTTATATGATACCGCAATTGAAAAAATCTTAACTACCTAATGGAAAAACAATCATTGATATTGATTACAGGTGCAGCAGGTTTTATAGGCAGTTGCATGGTTCAGTATTTGAATGAACAGGGGATTGAAAATATTATCCTGGTTGATAAATTTACTGAAGCAGAAAAGCAAAAAAACTGGAAACATAAAAAATTCAAATATCTCGTTGACCGCGAGCTACTATTAGAATGGCTTGATGAAAATAAACCAAAGATTGAATTTGTAATTCATCTTGGCGCAAGAACTGACACAACAGAATTTGATTACAATATTCATCGGGAATTAAATGTTGAATACTCAGAAGATGTATGGAATTATTGCACAGCTTATAATATTCCGCTTATTTATGCATCGTCTGCCGCAACTTATGGTAATGGTGAATTAGGTTATGATGATGACGACAGAATGCTGGGTGACCTGAAGCCTTTAAACCCTTACGGTGTAAGTAAAAATGAATTTGATAAATGGGCAATTCAGCAGGTAAACGCGCCGCCGCTTTGGGCAGGTTTAAAATTTTTTAATGTATACGGTCCTAACGAATATCATAAGGAGCGTATGGCTAGTGTTATATTTCATGCCTGCAAACAAATAGAAACACACGGTTGTGTAAAACTGTTTAAAAGTTATAAAGAAGAGTTTAAAGATGGTGAGCAGTTGCGCGATTTTATTTATGTAAAAGATATAATAAAAGTTATTTGGTGGATGTATAATGCAATGAAGAAGCTTGAATGGACAACTGTAAAAAATGGCATTTATAACGTAGGAACCGGCAAGGCAAGAACATTCAACGATTTGGTAAATGCAACTTTCGCCGCCTTTGATAAGCAACCAAACATCACTTATATAGATATGCCTAACGATATAAAAGATACCTATCAATATTTTACAGAAGCATCTATGCTAAAGCTAAAACATGCCGGTTATGAAGAATCTTTTATATCGCTTGAAGAAGGCGTGGATGATTATGTAAGAAATTATCTTTCGAAGAAGGAGTATTATTAATTATCACTCTTAAATAAAGTCAACGACTTTATCGTCGTGCCCAACTTGATTGGGCATCTCATTCTTACGAATACAAACAATCTAATTATGAGATTCCCGCTTTCGCGGGAATGACGTAAGTAACGTTTACTATTTCTATATTTAAACAACGAAAATTAATATTTGATCCTTATCTTCTGCAGGTTTCTTTCAATCAATACATAACTTAAGAAAGAAGTTATAGAGGCAAGTAATATGAATACATAAAACTGTATAAAATTTGGTATATGCAGTTTGCGCATTTCAACAAAATTTAAAATCAGTACGTGAAATAAATAAATACTGAAACTTACAATACCTAAAAACCGAATAGCAGTTATTTCAAAAAATCTTTTTAAAATATGAACGCTGCCATATTTCGCTGCTAACAAAATAACTGACCAGATTATTGCGTAAGGCAAATAGAAAATGGAATCTGATAAAGGATATTTCTGTCCCTCGTTTAAAAATAAATAGCTATACAAAGAAGGAATGGAAATGATAATAAGCAGGCTGCAAAACCATCCTGCGTATTCAAAGCTTTTGCTTTTAAAAACTTTCAGATCTCTTTTTTTCCCGAGCAAAACTTCATAAATAGAAATCAATGTTCCTACCAAAAACACAGGTAAATATCTTATCAATGTAATTTCATCATACTTATATTTTGCCTGTAAGTAAATAGATACAATCATTAATGCAACAAGAAAGGCAGTAACCTTTTTTAAATTCCATTTCAATACATAGTTACAGAAAGCCATTATTAAAGGTGATATAAAATAATATTTAAACTCAACTGCAATTGACCAAAAAATACCTAACCCCTGTTGTAAAGTAAGATGTCTCCAAATCGTTGGAATATCCTGTATCCAGGAAGCTTTTACTCCCATTTTAAAACATCCATAAAAAACCAATAAAGCAATTAAATAAAGCGGAAAAATTCTCATAAAACGGCGAAGAAAATAATTAGCCCAAAATTTTGCATTGGCTTTACCGTTTACAAAGCCAACAATAATTTGCCTGTCTAATAAATATGCGCTTAGTACAAAAAACAAAAACACACCGGGCTTACCCATTCCTGAAAAATCTGCACCCGGAAAAATGTAAACTTTATGAAGACTTGCGTGGCTTAAAACAACAAGCAATACAGCTAAACCTCTTAAACCATCTAATGCTTTAAAATGATCTTTTTTATAATCGTACGGGAAGAGCAGTTTGCGTATGCTGAATTTTTCCGGAGTTTTTGCAGGTGTGGTTGTTCTTGTATTTATTTCCGCGGGAATGATAAGCCAAAATTGTTGATGAATGCAAACATATATAATAATCAATAAGCTTTTTGAGTACAGATTTATCGTTGCTTAAAAAAATTTACAAAGCAGCAACCTTTTTTTTAAAGGCAAAGTTTAATAATTGCATACCTGTACTATTGCCCCTGAATAAGTTTAAATAGCTAAATCTGTAAACCCGAAAGCGATTGCCGGCTAAATTAAATTTTGCTTTCGAAGCGTCTTAAACTTGCCTCAGGCGTAATTGCTACAGCTGTTTTCTCCAGTAATTTTTAACCACTAAAATGTTCAATTATGAAAACACGTATCCTCGTGGGTGCATTTTTATGCCTGCAGCTTTTTGCAAAAGCGCAAAGTGTAAACAATCTTCCTAAATTAGAATTAGCGCCTTTTGCAAAAAATTTTAAGTATCCAATTGATATGGCCAGTTGCGGCGATAGCCGCCTGTTTATTGTGGAAAGGCTTGGTAAGATTTGGGTGATTGATTCGTCGGGAAAAAAGATGACTAAAAATCCTTTTCTTGATATAACTGACGAAGTGTTTACCGTTTTTCCAAATGGCTATGATGAACGCGGTTTGTTGGGCCTTACGTTCCATCCAAATTATCCTGACTCACCGTATTTCTATGTAAATTATATTGGTTTAGACAGCAACAGCCATATTTCTCGTTTTACAGTTGATCCCAATAATCCAAACAGAGCTTTAAAAAACAGCGAAGATATTTTGCTTATAGTTAACCAACCAAAAGGTGCAAACTATGTAAATCACAAAGCAGGATGTTTAAAGTTTGGACCTGATGGTTATTTGTATGCAACGTTTGGTGATGGAGGTTTTGCCGGTGATCCACACAATAATGCACAGGATCTTAGTAAGTTTCTGGGAAAAATGATTCGCATTGATGTAAATAAACCAGACAAAAAAAGAGGCAGAGACTATTCGATTCCAAAAGACAATCCTTTTATTGACAGGCCCGATACAAAAGATGAAATATGGGCTTGTGGTTTGCGCAATCCATTCCGTTTCAGTTTTGATAAATTAACCGGTGATCTTTGGCTGCCCGATGTTGGACAGGACAAATGGGAAGAAATAAACTTGCAAAAAAATGGTGCGAAAGGTGGCAGGAATTATGGATGGAGTTGTTATGAAGGCAATCATAATTACAAATTCGACGCCTGTGATTATAACGGGTTGCCTTATACTTTTCCTATTGTGGAATATGGTCATACAGAAAATCCTTGCGCTGCAATTACCGGTGGTTTCGTGTACCGCGGTTCTAAATATCCTAAAATGTATGGCATGTATATTTATAATGATTACTGCACGGGCAAATACAGTGTTGTTTTTAAAAAGAATCAAAGCTGGATGAATATTTTTATGCTGAATGAAGATGATGCCGCGTATGTAAGTTTTGGAGAAGATAGTAAAGGAGAATTATATTCCATCAACGAAAATACCGGCGAAATTGAACGTGTAATTGATGATTCGCAAAAAGCCGGTGAAATGAAAGGTTATACAAACAATTTTGCAAGTCTTGATCTGAAATTATCACCTAATCCAAACAGAGGACAGTTTACAGTGCAGCTTACAGTGCCTCAAAATGAAGTGTATTCTGTATTTGTAACAGATATGGTTGGTACAACAATACTTTCAGAAAATAAATCTGCAGTTGCGGGAACAAACAGGTGGAGCTTTTCTTCACCTAAATTACAGAAAGGAGTTTATATGCTTCATGTGCAATCTTCCAAAGGAAGCCTTACTCAAAATTTTGTAGTTGATAAATAATAACAGCAAACTTTAATAAAAAACCGGTTGTTTTTAGCAACTGGTTTTTTATTATTATTTCATTTTAACAGCTTATAAAAAAACAGTTGGTATTTGTGGAAGAGCAAACCATTGCGCAACTGAATTATATTTTTTTCCAAGTTGCTGTAGCATGCTTACACCATCTTTCACAGTGCTGAGTACTTTACCTTGCGGTGAATCTTTATCCTCAAATTTTATAATAAAATCTCCAATACGTTTAATAACACTGGGTTTAATATCTTCTTTTTTCTCAGCATTATCAATACTCGCTATATCTTCAGTAATTTGTTTGGCTTCATCAACCACAACTGCTTTGTCTTCATGCGTTGCAGTTTGTTCAATAGTATCGGTAAGCTCAACAAAATCTTTCTTCAAATCTGTAATGCAAACAATTTCATATTCTGATAAAAACAAAAGAATTTTCTTTGTTAAACCTGCCCGCATTATTTCTAAATCATCATTGCGCATATCCCCGTCAATACGATGATTATTATATTCCCGGTAGGTTCCTTTAAGTTGCGAGACCTTCCCTTTAAAATCATCATCCAATCCTAATTGGTCACATGCATTAAGTGCTTGTTGTAATTGGTTGTTAGAAACCAATCTGCGAACTTCATTTGTTGTCATAAGTTAAAACTTAAGCTCAAATATATTCATAAAATGATTTTGAAAACTTATATTTGAAACACGCAATAGCTATGAATTTTCAAACACTGAATTAAACCGCCGAAATATGAATGCAACCGCTGAATCTCCGGATGTAGATGATTGGAATGAGCTTGTAAACGCGATAAAAGATGGAAAATGCGTTTTATTCGTAGGTCCTGAAACCGTTTTAAAGGAACCGGGGGTTCCTTATCACCAGGCATTGGTTAGCTCTGCTGATTTTCAGGAAAACAAGTATTTTAAATATATACCTAAAGATGAAATGTTTCTTCTTTGGGAAAAGCAAAACAGGAATAAACTTGTAAACAGGTTTAGAAATTACTGCCAGCAAAATAATTTTTTTGATGAGACATATAAAAAAATTACAGCCATTCCTTTTAATACAATTATTGCTGTAAGCAGGTATCCGTTTTTAGTGCAAACTTTTGAAAAAAGCAATCTCAATTTTCAACATCAATGGTTTTCAAAAAATTTTAGCAAGCCAAAACCTGGTGAAACAGAAGAAGTGATTGAAACACCAACAGCAGAAAATCCTTTAGTATATAATCTTTTTGGAAAATTAAATCTTGATGATTCGTTGCTGCTTACTCATGCTGACCTGTTTGATTATCTCTCCGAATTACTAAAGAATGAAAATGCTATTCCAACTGAATTAAAGGATCTTGTAAAATCAGCAGATGAAATTATTTTCCTGGGCTTTAAGTTTGACAGGTGGTACGTTCAATTGCTTTTAAGATTGTTTAAGCTTGATGATCATAATGCAGAATTTCAAAGAATATCTTTAAGCAGCGGGGATGAAGATGATGTTTTAAGCATTTGCGAAACAGATTTTAAAATAAAATTTATTGATGATAAACTCGATTCATTTGTAAATACACTTTATAACAAATGCATTGAAAGCGGGCTGAAATTAAGAGAATTTACTTCTGGCCCGAAAGTACCTCAAATGACAGACTTTACCCCGCTGTTAGAAACAAACCGGTTTGATGATGCGCTGAAAAAATTAAGAGAGCTGGAAACAAAATATAATTTACCTGATAGAGTTACGGGATTAACCGGCAGTTGGAATGAAATAAGAGAAAAAGAAATAAACCGTACGCTGCGTGACGATGATCTTACCATTGAAAAGAATAGTTTCAGAAATCAATTGATAAATGCCATACAATCTGACATTGACCAGATAAAACAATTACCTTCTAATTAAGCCAAACTATGCCTTCATACAGATACCCAGGTCCGCGCCCTTTTGAGGAAACAGACATTGATCTTTTTTTTGGCAGAGACAAAGACAAAAAGAACCTGCTTACATTTATTAATGTAGAACCGTTAGTTGTTTTATTTTCTAAATCCGGACTGGGCAAAAGTTCTCTTGTAAATGCAGCCATCATACCTGAATTGCGAAAGAAAAATTACGAGATCATCCTTTGCAGGTTTAATAGTTATGTAAGTAAAGAACCCGGAGAAAATAATTATGAAACCACATCGCCTTTACAAAAAGTATTTAATGAGATCGAAGCAAGGTTTACTATAGCACCTACTTTTTTAGATAAGCTGATTGAGAATACTAAAGGGCTTTCGTTATGGCATCAATTTAAAAGCCTGCAAATTTCCGGCACCGAAAAAAAAACTTATTTTATTTTCTTTGATCAGTTTGAAGAGTTGTTCACTTACCCGGTGGAACAGGTTAAAGCATTCAAGGAGAATTTAGCAGAATTGCTTAACCCTACCATTCCGCAGGAATATCTTGATCAAATAAATGAATCAGAAAATAATCCTTCATCTGATCACCTTACTGATGAACAACTTGGTTTGCTGTATGAACCTATTCCTGTAAAACTTCTCTTTACAATACGTTCAGATAAATTCAGCCTGCTAACAAATTTAAAAGATGCCATACCCGGAATGGTAACTAAAACGTATGAGCTAAAACCATTTGACCGCATTGAAGCAACCAAAGCAATAAAGAACCCGGCATCAATAGAAGATTCAGCAGAAGGCAATTTTATTTCCAATGCATTTACTTATGATGACGATGCTATAAAAAAAATGCTGAATTATCTTACTGACAATGATACAGAAGATATAGAATCATTTCAACTACAGGTGTTATGCAGGTATGTAGAAGAAATGGTGCTGGATAATAAGAGAAGAAATAATGAATTAAAGAATAT
>JABDGW010000014.1 GCA_013285855.1 Bacteroidota bacterium | reverse complement strand
TGAACAAAAATTGTTTGCAGGCATTCTGCCTAAAATTGATAATGCTTTTGCCGCAATTGATGCCGGAGTAAAAGAGGTATTAATTGGTGATGCGAATGATTTAATTCAAAACACAACTGGTAATACTATTGGAACGTTAATAACGCAATAATGCAGATTGAAGAATTATATAATGATGCTTTACTATTGCTGCAGTTATTGATTTCAACTCCCTCTTTTTCAAAAGAAGAGAATAAAACCGCTAATCTTATTGAAAGTTTTCTTCAATCAAAAAATATTGAAACAAACAGGTTGCTGAATAATATTTGGGTAACCAGCAAATATTTTGATGCCGACAAGCCAACCATCTTATTAAACTCACATCACGATACAGTAAAGCCAAACAAACAATATACAAGAGATCCTTTTAAAGCTGATATTGAAGACGAAAAAATTATTTGGTTTAGGTAGTAATGATGCGGGTGGTTGTTTGGTTTCGTTGATAGTAACGTTTATACATTTTTATACTCAACAAAATTTAAAATACAATCTTGTTTTAGCGGTTACTGCGGAAGAAGAAATAAGCGGAAAAAATGGAATAGAATTGCTGTTATCACAATTGCCAAAAATTGATTGTGCAATAGTTGGTGAACCAACGTTAATGAACATGGCTGTTGCGGAGAAAGGCTTACTGGTATTGGATTGTACAGCACATGGCAAAGCTGGTCATGCAGCGAGAGAAGAAGGTGATAACGCTATTTATAAAGCAATAAAAGATATTGAATGGTTTCGCACATTTAAGTTTGATAAAGTGTCTGATTTGCTTGGACCAAACAAGATGAGCGTAACCATTATTAATGCAGGTTCGCAACATAATGTTGTTCCGGGTGAGTGTAAATTCACGGTTGATATTCGTGTAAATGAGTTGTACGATTTTGATGAAGTGGTCAATATCATCAAACAAAATATTCAGGCGGAGGTTGCACCAAGAAGTTTGCGATTAAGATCAACCAACATTGAGTTAAGTCATCCTTTGATAATAGCGGGACTTGATTTGAACCGAACATATTATGGTTCGCCAACAACCAGCGATAAAGCTTTAATGAATTTTCCTGCATTAAAAATGGGACCTGGAGATAGCGCAAGAAGTCACAGTGCAGATGAGTTTATTTATGTTGATGAAATAAGGCACGGAATTGAATTGTATATTCAGTTGTTGAACAAAGTAATTTTATAGAATGAAGCTTTGGCAAAAAAATACAGCATCATTAAAAGAAGTTGAAAAATTTACGGTTGGTAATGATCGTGATTTTGATATACAACTTGCACCATTTGATGTGCTTGGAAATATTGCACACGCAAAAATGTTAGCTACAATTGGTTTATTAACAAATGATGAAGCTGAAGTGTTGGTAAGGGAGTTGAGGTCAATCTACTCATCAATTCAAAATTCAAAATTCAAAATTCAAAACGATGTTGAAGATGTGCATTCACAAATAGAATTTTTACTAACTGAAAAGTTGGGTGATGTTGGTAAGAAGATTCATTCTGCAAGAAGTCGCAACGACCAGGTTTTAGTTGATTTGAAATTATTTTTAAGAAGTGAAATTGAACAACTTGTTTTGACAGTGCAATCATTTTTTGAACTGCTGGTTGAACAAAGTGAAAAACATAAAGATGATTTATTGCCTGGTTATACGCATTTGCAATTAGCAATGCCTTCATCATTTGGATTATGGTTTGGAGCCTATGCAGAAAGTTTAGTTGATGATTTAATTACTGTAAAAGCAGCTTATAAAATCCTCAATAAAAATCCTTTGGGTTCTGCCGCGGGTTATGGCTCTTCATTTCCAATCAACAGAAAACTTACAACCGAACTATTAGGTTTTGATGATTTGCATTACAACGTTGTGTATGCACAAATGAGTCGTGGTAAAACAGAACGTATTGTGGCATCAGCATTAGCAAACGTTGCAGATACATTAGCCAAACTTTCAATGGATGTTTGTTTATATATCAATCAAAATTTTGGATTCATTTCTTTTCCTGGAGAATTTACGACCGGCAGCAGCATCATGCCGCATAAAAAGAATCCTGATGTGTTTGAATTGATCCGTTCACATTGTAATCAAATAAAGGCGTTGCCGAACGAGATCATGATGATGACAACAAATCTCCCCTCAGGTTATCACCGCGATCTTCAATTGTTGAAAGAGCATTTGTTTCCCGCATTTACAATGTTGAAAGATTGCATGAGTATTGCATCATTAATGTTAAGCAATATTGAAGTGAAGAAAGATATTCTTGCAGACGAAAAATATAAGTATCTATTTAGTGTAGAAGAAGTAAATAAACTTGTTAACGAAGGAATAGCTTTTCGTGATGCATATAAAAAAATCGGGTTAGATATCGAAGCCTATCAATTCAAGTATTCAACAAACATTCATCATACACATGAAGGCAGCATTGGCAATTTGATGAACGATAAAATTGCAGCGAACATGAAAACTATTCTTGAAAGTTTTCATTTTGAAAAATATCATGCGGTAATTGAAAAGTTGTTATCAAATTAAAACCGCACTCCCGCTTCAATCTTAATTGGCAAAGTATTTTCCTGCGGCGGTACCGGGCAATTATAGCCATCAGTATAGGCACAATAAGGATGATATGCTTTATTAAAATTGATTAATATAGTATCGCTTTTGGGTATATTTAAATCAATATAACGTCCTCCTTCGTATGTTTCATTACCGCTGGTTACATCTGTAAAGGGAATAAATAAATAATCTTTATAGTCAGCAGACTTTATTAATTCCTGCGATTGATAAACATTTAGTTTATATTCTTTTTTATCAATCACAAAAAATACTTCGGCATACTTTACATATGTTTTACGCATACCGCTTGAAGTGCTCATTTGAAAAGGCTTTTCATTTGGTGTTTTTACAAAATGTGCATTCACCGCATACTTTGCCTCAAATGGGAAAAAATGAATGCCTTTAAAACTTTTTTTTGCTTTTGCACTAAGCGGCGTGTGATAAGGATCGTCATATTCTGTTTTCAATTCATTTTGAAAACGCTTGGTATCGTTTATAACAGCAGTATCATTTTGTGTAAAAGCAATAATGCTTATCAGGACAAAATTTAAAACAAACAAAAATCGTTTCATAATAAACCGCTAAATTAACCGCATATTATTTGCTTTATTTACTTTTAAAAAATCCTTAAATAAAAAATATGAATTCTAAAAAACATACGCACAAAAAGGGCATTGGAAGATTCTTTGATCACCTTTCCGGTGTTGTAACCAGAGTTACCGGTAAGCCTATTGCTTTCATTCTTGCTTCCATCATTATTATAACATGGGCAATCACAGGTCCGATATTTAAATTTTCAGATACATGGCAATTGGTTATCAATACCGGCACTACAATAATCACATTTTTAATGGTGTTTATTATTCAACAGTCGCAGAATAAAGATACAATTGCGGTTCATCTAAAATTAAATGAGCTTATTGCTGTTACCAAGGGTGCCAGCAACCGCTTAATTGATGTAGAAGATCTTACCCCGGAGGAATTAGACATACTTAAAAATTTCTATATTAAACTATCTGAACTTGCCGAGAAAGAAGATGATATAAGCTGTACACATACTATTGAGGAAGCAGAAGGCATTCATAAACTTAAAAGCAGAAAAAAAATTGCAGCCTCACCTCCGGCTTCTTAAAATTTATTCTTCCACATCATGCTTTCAACCGGCTTCTCAGGCTGCTGGCTGTATTTGGCATTTTTCTTTTGATTGTATTTCACTTCAATCTCACCATCAACAGGAAAATAAATTAACTGGCCAACAGGCATGTTTTTATATACTTTCACCGGTTGTTTCACAGAAATTTCCAGCGTCCAGTGCCCGCAAAAACCCACATCTCCTTTACCTGCGGTTGCATGAATGTCTATACCCAATCTACCTGTAGAACTCTTGCCTTCCAAAAAGGGTACATGCGCATGGGTTTCTGTATATTCAGCTGTTGTACCCAAATAAAAAATATGCGGGTACAACACAAACCCTTCTTCCGGAATTTCAAAATACTCTATCTCGTTATGTTTCTTCGCGTCTAAAATATGTTCACGGTAAGTAGCCAGCCATTTACCCAAGTGCACATCATAACTGTTGCTGCCAAGATCTTCACGATTATAAGGTTCAATTTTAATTGTACCTTTTTCAATCTCTTCAAGTATGCGTGTGTCGGAAAGAATCATTGTGTAATTATTTTATTCAAAACCTGTCAGGTCTGTAGCAAATTCATTGCAAATAAATTATAAATCCTTCAATTCAAAATCACAAGTTTCCCACTATTTCTTTTCAACAATTCGCTTCTATCTTTAATAAAAATTTATTCATGGAATTTGGACGCGTTCCCGAAGACGAATTAAACACCGTTGATTTCAGCTTGCCAAAAGAACCTGTGTTTAACAAACAAATATTATCCGGCAAAAAAAACAAAAATGCCAGGATGTATATTGGTTGCGCAAAATGGGGAAGAACAGAATGGGTTGGCAAAATATATCCTGAAAAAACTAAAGAAAAAGATTTTCTGCAATATTATGTGCAGCACTACAACAGCATTGAATTAAATGCTACGCACTATAAAATTTACGGCCCAAAAGCTATTGAGAAATGGAAAGAAAAAGCCGGTGATAAAGATTTTTTGTTTTGCCCGAAAATGTATAAAGGCATAACACATTTTGGAAAACTTACCGGTAAATATTTTATCACGACAGAATTTTTAAGAGGCATTCTTGCATTTGAAGAACATCTTGGCCCTATGTTCATCCAGGTTAGTGATGCATATTCTTCAAAACGTAAAGATGAGTTGTTTGAATTTTTAAGATCATTGCCAACAGATATGCAATTCTTTTTAGAAGTGCGGCATCCTGATTGGTTTAAAGAAGATACGAGCAAAGAATTATTTGAAGCATTACATGAGTTAAACATCGGCGCAGTTATTACAGATACAGCCGGCAGAAGAGATTGTGCGCATATGCATTTAACTCTTCCAAAAACTTTTATACGTTATGTTGGCAATAGTTTACATCCTACAGATTATACACGCATTGATGCATGGATTGAACGCATGAAATACTGGCTGAATAAAGGCATTGACGATATTTATTTTTTTATGCACATGCACAACGAAGCAACATCGCCTGAACTTACTGTTTATTTGGTTGATAAAATGAATGCAGCATGCGGGTTGAATTTGATAAAGCCAAAATTTGTTGATAATAAACAACCAGGTTTATTTTCTTAAGTTTTGAAAGAAGTTTATTTATTTATTGCATATAAATATTTCTGGCTTTAATATCAAATATTACGCTGGTAAAATGCTTACTTTATCTGCGCTTTTCCTTTAATCAACATCATTAACAACCCAAATAATAAAAATGTAATACCAGCATAAAGATTTAATAAAGAAGAAAGCGCATCACTTATAAAATATCCGGTTAATAATATCACTGATACAATTGTAAAGAATAATCCGATGGTAAAACTGAGTTGTGTTAAACGGTTAAGCATAATGTCTGTTTAAAAAAATATAAGATTAAGCAGAATAGTTATGATGAGTAATATAATGCCAATGGGTGCAACTCGTTTATACCATTTCTCTTCTTTGTATGTTGACTTTACGGTGAGTGAATACACAAGTCCTTTTAATGCTGCTTCAGGTTTTGGTTTTGTAAACAGGCTTACAATAATAGTTGTAAAAAAATTTGCAATCCATGAAACAGATGCAACAATAAATGCCTGGCCCATGCCGCTTTTAATTTCAAACATTGGTGCAATCCAACCACCTTTACCTTCTGCTATAGTTAATCCATGTGTAAGTGCCGCAGCGGCAGTTCCTGCAAGCAATCCACAAAAAGCACCATGACCTGTTGTACGTTTCCAGAACATGCCTAATAAAAATGTAGCGAACAAAGGCCCGTTCACAAAGCTGAATACAAGCTGCAGAAAGTCATTAATGTTATTAAAGCTTTTGGCAACATAAGCTGTAATAATAGATAATAATACACCGGCTATCGTTATAAATTTTCCAACCCATAAATAATGTTTATCTGATCTGTTCTTTACAAAATAAGATTGATAAATGTCGTATGTAAATACAGAATTAAATGCAGTTACATTACCTGCCATACCACTCATGAAGGATGCGATCAATGCCGTAATGCCAACACCCAATAAACCGCTTGGATAATAATGTGCGATAAGTGAAGGCAAAGTCATCGTATAATCTAATTGTCCATTGGCAGCAGTGGGTATCGCAAAACCTTTTGATTGTAATGCAGGCTGCATTAGTGCTATGGCAACAACACCAGGCAACACAACAATCAATGGCATCAGCATTTTTGGTATCGCGGCTACTACGGGTGTGCGTTGCGCATCATTCATGTTACGGGCGATCATAGCGCGCTGCACTACTAAAAAATCTGTGCACCAATAACCGAATGACATCACGAAACCTAATCCAAAAATCAATGACATAAAGTTTATGCCCATTGGGTTGTCGTCTGCTTTGCCCATATATTTCCATGCATGTGTAAGTTGTGGTTCAAGTTGTGCTTTGATGTTGCTCCATCCGCCGGCATCATGTAATGCCACAACAACCAATGGCGACAAACCAAGCACAATTAAAAAGAATTGCAACACTTCGTTATAAACAGCGCTGGTCAACCCACCTAAAAAAGTATAGATCATAACAATACCTGCAGCAAGCCATATTGATACATCAAAATCCCAATGCAGGATCACTTCAAGCAATTTTGCCAGTGCGAATAATGAGATGCCTGATGAGAACACCGTCATCACCGCAAACGTTACCGCATTCAATGCTCTTGTCTTTTCATCAAAGCGCATGAATAAATATTCAGGTACACTTCGTGCTTTACTACCATAATAAAACGGCATCATAAACACTGCTAAAAAAACCATTGCGAAGATGGCGCCCACCCAATAAAAGTGTACGGTCATAATACCATACTTTGCTCCGGATGCAACCATGCCCAATACTTCCTGTGCACCAAGATTTGCAGAGATAAATGCAAGGCTGGTTATCCATAAAGGAATATTTCTTCCGCTTGAAAGAAAGTCGTTACTGCTTTTTATTTTTCTTTTAATAACAAAGCCAACGGTTATTACAAAAGCGAAATAAACAATGATGATGAGATAATCGGCAATATGCAGTTTCATGTATGGAAGCAAGTTTCGTTACCAGCACAATATAAGTTTTTAGTTTATAGTTCGCGGTTTTTAGAGACGCCACTGCGAGAAACGAAACTGCATTATTGTTTAAATATTTTGATGTACGAAAACAAACAACCACATGCACGTCATTGCCAACCTGATTGGCAATCTGCCGTTGAAATTATAACAGGTTTATCAGTAATTCTTTAAGCTGTAATTCAGATTCCCGCTTTCCGCCGGTAGTAGGACAGGTTTCTAAAAAAATTAAACAAGTAAGAGAAAAGCACAACCACTCCGAACGTCTTGCCCAACTTGATTGGGCATCTCATAATTAAGTTCTATGCATTTTGATTATGAGATTCCCGCTTCCGCGGGAAAGACGTGCAGAAGTGTAACTATTTCAATCAACATTATCGTTCAACATTCTGAGTAACTCGTTCAATCGCAATGTTGTTTTCTTATAACAGGAAGTTGATTTAAGAATCGATATTGTTTTCAGAACCATATTCAATAACTTTAAACCTCTAAAAATTTTTGCCATGAGCGCAACATCACAAAATCATTTCACAGCAAAAGAAGTTAATCCATTAGCAAGCCTTGATGAATGGGAAGACGATCTGCTGAAACGCTATCCTGATCCTGAACAAATTGCTGCTTCAAAATCAACAGATGAATACAGGAATTATGAAGAACCGGCACGTGATACTGTGCGTGAATTTTATAGATTGAATCACACATATCAAACCTATGACTTTGTACAACAAAAACGTGCAGATTATTTACAATTTGATAAAAAGAAAATGCCCGTGTGGGATGCATTTCAGTTCTTAAATCAATTGGTGGATGATTCAGATCCGGATACTGATCTTGACCAGTTTCAGCACTTATTACAAACAGCAGAAGCGATACGCAGAGATGGCCATCCTGACTGGATGGTGTGTGTTGGTTTGTTACATGATATGGGCAAAGTGTTGTGTTTATTTGGTGAACCACAATGGGCTGTTGTAGGCGACACGTTTCCTGTTGGCTGCAGCTATTCAGATAAAATTGTTTACCCAGAATTCTTTAAAAATAATCCTGATTACAGTAATGAACGTTATAACACAAAGCTTGGTGTGTATAAACCCAATTGCGGTTTGCGCAATGTAACCATGAGTTGGGGACATGATGAATATGTTTACAACATAGCTAAAGATAGTTTGCCTGAAGAAGGTTTATACATGTTGCGTTATCATTCATTTTATCCCTGGCATAAAGAAGGTGCTTATGATTATTTGTTAGATGAACATGACCGTAACATGTTGAAATGGGTGAAGCTGTTTAATCCTTATGATCTGTATTCAAAAAACCCAACACCACCGGATTGGAAAGTATTGCGTCCTTACTACGAAGACCTTGTTGCTAAATATTTACCAAGTGAGTTGAAGTTTTAATATTTACAATTCAATTGCCACCAACTCAATCTAATAAACTTCTTTAATTAATTTCATTGCCTCATTATAAGCTTCTTTATTGCTATTAAATATCTTATCATAGAAATAAAGCATTGCAATATTATACTTTGGAAGTTCAAGAAAAATAAACTTATTGAAGCTATGGAAAAAATGAAAACTTTTATTTTTTGATTTGAATATAACAAGAGAGTTTATGTTTCGAAGTTTAGATTTTATACCTATTCGTTTCAAAGTATATCTTAATTCTGCAAGTATTTTTTTGTCAGAGTCTAAGTCAGTTCTATATAAAGAAAGAGGAATTTTAGATAAGTAATTACTATAAGGAATTTGATCAGATTTAATAAATTTTCTTGTAAAGCCTGTGACCTGAAACTTATAATCAATTATTTCAAGCCATCGTATAATATTCTGTAACTCTTCATTAATAAAAAAGGAGTTCTTTAAATCAATTCCTGATAATGATTTAATAATTGTTTTTTCAAGAGAATTTAAAAGCAATCCATTGCAATTAACGCAAGCAGGAATTGTAGTTGTATTATAAGTTTTTCGACTTCCATTAATTGAGGTAATGAAGTCTTCTTTTGTGTCTTTTTCAAAAGTCCATCTTGGTAATACATGCTCCTTTGTCAAATTAGTTTTTGAACTACAAAACATACAAAATGGTTGTCTAGTTCCATTCAAATTGTAATACTCATTTTTTATTTCCTTAATTATTACTGATTGATTAGTCTTAATAACTTTTCTTAATAATGATAGTTCAGGAATAATTGCCATCAATCTAAGATATGTTACAATAGCTTTGTAAAAAACAAAAAATGTATCGCAGATTGTTCATTGCTTTTATTTGTTTAATCACTGCATGTTCTTCTCCAAAATATAAAAATCCGCATGTTGTTATTGAAACAAATTTTGGTGATATTGAAGTGGAACTTTATCCTGACCAGGCACCTAAAACCGTAGCTGCATTTTTATCTTATATTGATTCAGGTTATTATGAAAAGGCGGCGTTCTATCGCGTATTAAGAGATGATGAGCAACCCAGCGACGCGCCAAAAGCTGAATTAATACAAGGCGGCATCTGGAAAACAAATTATAAGCTTGCTGCAACTATTCCGGGCATTCCACACGAACCAACCAATCAAACAAAGATCTTACATACAGATGGAACTATATCATTGGCAAGAGCCGCACCAGGAACAGGCAATACAGAATTTTTTATTTGCGTGGGTGATCAACCTGGCTTTAATTATGGTGGCGCTAATAATCCCGATGGGCAAGGTTATGCAGCTTTCGGTAAGGTAGTAAAAGGAATGAATGTGGTAAGAAGCATTTACAATGCACCTGAAACTGATGGCGAATTTGATCCCGTAATCTATATCAATAAAATAAAAAAATTATAGAAGTTATACATTTCATTACAGTCATTGGCTCAGGTATGCAGATAAGCGTTTGCAGCGAAGCGTACTTGCGCCATCATCATGTTTCTTACCTGCAATTTAAATATGCTTCTCATCCAATAAGCATAAGTGCAGGGTAAATTATTTTCAAAACTTTAGTATTTGCTTTTTCAGCAAACAAATAGATTTGCAGAGATTTTTTCCTGCGGCCAAACTAAAATATTTGCAATGGAATCTTATTACGTACCTTTTTACATCACTTCTGCTCTGCTGGTTGCAATAATAATTTTGAAGACGTATCTTTTTTTCTCGCGCAGTCATTTTCACCGATACAAAGACTGGCTTTGCTTCAGCAAGTATAATATTTATACTTCTGTAAATAACAGGGAGGCAAAAGTGAAGCGGTCGCAAAACACTTTAAGTGTTATTATTTTAATTTTTACCATAATTGATCTGAGCTTCCTTTTAATAGCACATCTTGCATAAAATTTCGCATGTATGCAAGGCTGGTTTAAATTATACAGCACAAAAAATTATCTTGAAGCAAATATTATTAAAGGCTTGCTTCAGGAAAATAATATCACTGCTGTAATTTTAAACAGGCAGGATAGCAGCTATCTTGCCTTTGGGGAAATAGAGCTATATGTGCCTGTATATTTAAAAGATATTGCATTGCGTTTACTGGAGAATGCTTTATCCAATTAAATGTTTTAAGGAAAACCAATCACACATGACGTTCTGCTGCGCCCCTGGAAAAAAGAAGATGCATTGCAGCTACCTGTATGCAGAAGTATATGCGCACAACAAAGCATCTATGCGGGTGCTGCATAATAATGGTTTTTATCTTGAAGGCATTCGCCGCAAAAGCACTGTAAAAAATAATATGCTGCTTGATGATTATGTATGGGTAAAGATTTTGGAGAAGTAATTTTTTAAACTAAAATGACAACACAAGTGTTCTATAATTAATAAACATTTTTATAATCAGTCTAATTTTACTTCATGGAATTTGGAATAAGCACATTTGGCGAAATTGTACCAGACAAAGTTTCGGGCAAAGCATTCAATGCGCATAAACGCGTACAGGAATTATTACAGGAAGCAAAGCTTGCTGATGAAATTGGCCTGGATGTTTTTGCCTTAGGCGAACATCATCGTGCAGATTATGTTATATCAGCACCGGAAATGATTTTGGCTGCAGCAGCAGCAATAACAAAGAATATAAAATTTATAAGTGCAGTTACTGTTTTAAGTTCTGCGGATCCGGTACGTGTATTTCAGAACTTTGCCACGCTTGATCTTATATCAAACGGACGCGCAGAAATTATGGCGGGTAGAGGTTCATTCATTGAATCATTTCCTTTGTTTGGTTATGATTTGAATGATTATGATGAACTGTTTATAGAAAAGCTTGATTTGTTGCTTAACATTAATCAGCATGAAATGGTTTCCTGGAAAGGAACGCATCGTGCATCAATAAATAACCTGGGCGTTTACCCGAGGCCTTATCAACAACAATTACCAATATGGATTGCAGTTGGCGGAACACCAGCTTCCGTTGTGCGGGCAGGCAGTTTGAATTTACCTTTAACCATTGCCATACTTGGAGGAAGCCCAATGCAATTTACTTCGCTAACTAATTTATACAGGAATGCTGCAAAGAAAGCCGGGCATGATGTTGAGAAGCTTCAGCTATGTATTAATGAGCATTTATATTTAGCTGATTCAGCTGAACAGGCAAGAAATGAGTTCTGGATCATTTATGAAAAGATCATGAATAAGATTGGAAAAGAAAGAGGTTGGAGTAAAATGTCAAAACAGCATTTTGATGATTTGTGTGAACCCGATGGACCATTACTTGTTGGAAGTGTAAAAGAAGTAACAGAGAAATTGATCTATCAACATAAATTGTTTAACAATACCCGTTTTCTTGCACAGATAATTTCCGGTGATATTGCGCATGAAAAAATTATGCATTCTATTGAATTGTTTGGCAGAGAAGTAATGCCGGCAGTAAAAGCAGGAATTAAAATGCCCATAAGTGTTTAAGTTATGATAACAGCGAGCGAAGTAAGATCAATAGCGTTATCTTTTGAAGCAACAGGAGAACAGCCGCATTTTAACCGCACTGCATTTACGATTAAGAAAAAAATTTTTGCTACGCTTTCTTTTGAAGATAAAACACTCAACGTAAAATTTAATCCGCAGGTGCAATTTATATTCTGCCCGCCTGAAAGCAATGTAATTTTTGCTATACCAAATGGCTGGGGTAAACAAGGCTGGACAACAATTGATTTAAATAAAGCCAATAAAAAGTTAGTAAAGTCTGCGCTGCAGGAAGCGTATAATTTGAGAAAGAAAAAATAATTAGTTCATCGTTATTTGCGTGAATAAAAGTCAGGAATGTTTATTTAAAAAAAATCCTGCAGAAATATCTTACAATTAAAAGATAAATTATAATGGGCGAAGTTGAAACAGATTTCTTTCACCGCATCCTCACAATTCACTCGCATATTATTACGTATGGAAACGCAGCCGATGCAAAACTTACAGAACACATAAGAGCCGAAATTGAAACGATGTGGAATGCGCCTCAGGCAAGGGTCAGCATCAAAAAAATTCCGCTTACTGTTGTATTTCGCATTACGGCAACCCTACAGCCTAACATTAGTATGACTGAAATATACAGCAACACTAACCCGCGTAATAATTATTTCAGGATTGAAGAATATGCCCATGGTAATATTTCTTTTGTTGATGATATCGGTTGCAACAGTGGTTATTTTATGGTGGAGAATTTATATGCCGGTTCTACAACGGCTGCGCATGAATACGGGCACACGCTTGGTCTTCATCATCCGGCCAATCTTGATTACAGAGGAAAAGGTGTTCCCCGAATTATGTATCCAAGAGGCACATTGGTAGATGCGCAGTTTCAATATGATCCTTTAAAACCGGCAGGTGTTACCGGCGGTACCATGCATCCTATGTACAGGAAAGTATTTGCAGAAGATATTGTGCTATTAAAATTAGAGCGCCTGCAATTCCAAAATAATAAAGCTATTGCCGGGGAGTTTACGAATGTGTTTCATTATAATCATGCAGATGCAGGTTGAGATAATTATAATCAACAATAAATGCCTTTATTTATATCATGCGCTTTAATGTTTACTTCTTCCTAAAAAGAGAAAGACATAAGTAAATAAGTTTTAGACAAACCGTAATATCATTTAAGGTAATGCACTATCATTGCAGTTTTTTAAAATAAAAAAACTCTTAAATGAAAAAAACAATTTTCACAAAAGTCCTTTTAAGTTCTATCGTTTTCGGCTTGGTTGCTCTAAGCTCATGTAAAAAAAATAATGATAACCCTTCAACAGCAGGGTTTTATGTAAAGTTTAAACTTGATGGAACAGACAAGCAGTATTCTGGCATTACAACTGCACTATTTACTACCGCGCTTCCTCTTTATCAATGCGCCTTGATTGGTGAAAAGCAGGTAAGTGGAACTGTGTATGAAGGAATGGGAATAAATATTTACAATGACGCTGCTATTGCTGCTAATGTAACTTATACAGATGCTTTAGTTGCAAGTTTAGGAACGCCACAGGCAATTCTTTTATATACTGATGCTACTGGTGCGCAAGCCAGTTCAGCAACTGCAACTTCGCCTAACGTTAAGGTTGTTATTACCCAGATGGATGCCAGTTCTGTTACCGGAACTTTTTCGGGAACTATAGTTAGTACAACAGATTTAACTACAACGCAGACTGTTACTGAAGGGCAATTTCACTTACCCAGGATGTAGCAGTTAATTATTTATTTAAGGTTATTTTCCACAACAGCAAGTAAGTAAAAGCTTGCTGTTTTTTTATAAATTATAGGCTATGGAAAGAAAGGCAGCGTTGTAATGAAACCCATACAAACATATTATTGATTATTCAAACTATCCAGGAACGCTTTCACATCATCAATCTCAACATTCTTTTTTTTATCATCAATATCAATCACAACAATATAACCACTGCTGCTGCCAATGCTGTTCAATGCATCAACAATCTTTTGTTGATTACTGCTGGTACGGTGTCCTGAACTATCCCATTCTTCATAACTGCACAGGCAGCCAAGTGATGGTGTTTGCGGATAATAAGTTTCTGCTTTATAAAATTCAGGATCTATTGTGGTGCCATGCATAATAACCGCAGTTCTTCCTGTTTTACCTGCATAAAAACTTTCATAAATGCCTGTATAATTTTTCCATGCAGGTGGTAATAAAGATGCATATAATTCGGAACTCCATGTTGTATCTGCATAGCTGCTGTCAGCAAAAAAAATATCGGGCGAATCTTCATAAGGTAATTGAAGCTGCAGGTTTTGTGTTGGCCCGATATATAAAAGCCGCGACTTATCAAAACCACTAAAGCGCAGTATGCCCTGCGGTGTGTTCCCGTTAGTAATATAATACGGGTAGTTTGTTATTGCTCTTGCCAGTTGCGATGTATGAAAATAATTCCCTGATGAATCTTTTAAAAAACTGCCATCCGGTTTACGGATGATAACAAGCCCTGCATAACCGCGGTTGCTTCTTTGTAAACTATAAATAACAGTTTCTCCGGGTAAAAAACTGCTGTCAAAAATATCATGCAGCGGAGGTAATGATTGCTGCTTTTTTGCCGCAATGCGGCTTTGCAATATCTGCATCCCAACACTGGTATCTTTTGGAAATTTATGTTGTATCAACGTCGCAACAACAGCCTTATCATTTGCCGGGTCTGCCCGTAAAACATATTCAGCACAGCGTATAAAAATGCTTACTGATGTTGTTTGCTGCATCAGCTGCAATACCTGTGATTTAAATTCTTTTGCATACAATGAATACGTTGTTTCCAATAAATTCTTTTGAAAATAATCTGATAACTGCGCTGCCTTGCTCCACGCAACGGCTAATTTTTTTTTAGTGAAATCATCTTTATACTGCAGCAACTCCATCGCCCATAAAGCTTCGTTCCATTCACCTTCGTTATCATCATTCAATGTGTCTTGCAGGTATTGTTTTATCGTGGTATCAAGCAGGTAACGATAGCGCGCTTCCTTTGCCTGTGTGGTAGTAACCTTACTAAATACAGTATCGCTTACAAGCTGTTGGCAAAACAGCGGAGCAGCAATAATCAACAACACAATTATAAAAAGAAATCGCTTCATAAAAGCTAAGATAGAACTTAGCCGGGCAAAAGTTTTTGAAGAATGAGATAATGTGAATAATAAAATTGCAGTATCTGCAGGCTCTTTATATGCTTTCAATTCGTGAAAAAAGCAAAAATGTAGTTTGAATTTAAACGTTCCTAAGAGCAATGTTTAAATTCTTTTTACATTTATCGCTCAAACCAAACAATGAGAAAATTTTACGTTCAATCCTTTCTTTTATTAGTTACACTTGCTTTTTATACTAACTGCTTGCAAGCACAACCCGATATTTCAGGTGTATATAACGCAAGTGGTTATTTTTTTCATCCATCTATTCCGAGAGATTTTTCTCTATCAAAGCCTCTATCTAAAATCGGTAATAACAGGTATGTAGCGCAATTGGGTGATGGTTCTCTTGAATTCGAATTTAGCCTTGATTCTGCCAATAACCTGGTAGATTGGGAATGTTTTGGATTGGCTCAAAGTCAGCCCAGTGGTTTTATGACGACAGACAATCCCGGTGGTTATGTCTATTCTTCTTCTAAGCAACCTGGTGATAGTCCCTGGGTAAGCTCTATTTATAATAATAAGTACGACTCAATAACACATACCGTTTATGTGCACTGCGGATACAGCGTAATAGAGGGAGACACAGGCGTAGGCAGTTATACGCGCCAGGTGTATGAAAAATTGGTTTTTGTCCATCCCTCAGTAGTGGTATCATCCTTCAGTCCAAGTACTGGTACTTCAGGAACAGTAGTTACAATCAAAGGAAAATATTTCAGTAATTTTTATAGCGTGAGTTTTGGAGGTCAACCAGCGGATACAGCATGGGCTGTGTCAGATTCAGTAGTAACAGCTATTGTAGGAGGAGGTGCCACAGGTGATGTAAGTGTTGAGACATTTTCGGGCACAGCATCTATCCCCGGCTTTACTTATATACCTCCTGTGGTTACGGATACTCAATGGGTAAGCGCAGGCAACGCTGGTTTTTCACAAGGTGCTGTAAAAACTGTAAGCATTGCGATGGATAATAGCGACCGTCCTTTTGTTGTGTTTAGTGACAGCTTGAACGGATATAAAACAAGGGTAATGAAATTAGATAATTCTGAGGCTTGGGTAAATGTTGGTGATTTTGTTTCAGATGGAGCATCATCCTTTACAAACATTGTACTCGATAATAACAACCGGATTTACGTTGCCTTTATAGATTCAGCAAATGGAAATAATATAACGGTAAAAAAATTGACAGGTTCCGTATGGAAAACAGTGGGAATAGCTGGATTTGCGCCTTGTGATAATATTTATTCACGGGATAAGGTCTCAATTGCAGTAGATGGAAATGGTAATCCTTTTGTTGTTTCTGCAGTATTTGATTTTGTAACAGCTGATTATAAGATAAGCGTTTATCGATTTGATGGCAACAGTTGGGTACAACTAGGTAATTCAGATATTGGCGCTGGTTCACCAAATGGTCATGGCTGCCTTGCTATAAATAAAAAAACAAATGTACCGTATGTTGTTTCTGATGATGTTGATCTGTCAGCGGGAGGAGGAGTTCCTCAACTCATAGTGAAAGCATATACCGGTGGTTCATGGATTACTGTAGGAAGCCCTTATTTTACCAGTGGTACACTTGGTGCCTATTTCCCGGATATCATAATTGATTCTGTAGGTGCACCTTTAGTTTGCGTACAGGAGGATAATGGAAGGGAAAGAACAAGTGTATATAAGTTTAATGGTATTGATTGGATGCCTGTTGGACCGAAATTCTTTTCGCAAGGTCATGCTTTAGGCCCATCATTGGCGGTTGACAAAAACAATACCCCTATTGTTTCTTTCTTAGATATTTCTTATAACCAGCAGGGAACGGTTATGCGCTATAATTCTTCCGGTGATAATTGGGAACTTGTGGGAGCAAGAGGTTTTGCTCCAACAAATTATCTTACTCAAAATGCGCTTGCTATAAACAGCAGCAACATTCCTTACATTGCCTTTGCCGATAAAACAAAGGGAAATAGGGCAACAGTAATGCATTATGAATTTGTATTACCGATAACGCTGATAAATCTTACTGCCAATCTGCAAAAACAAAACGTATTAGTTAACTGGCAAACAACAACTGAATTAAATACTTCTTTCTTCAACGTGCAACGCAGTGTAGACGGACTGCACTTCATTAACATCGGAAAGATTGCGGCTTCAGTAAATAGTAATGTTCTTAAGAATTATAATTTTACTGATTCGAACATTATATCTGACTTAAATACATCAACAATATATTACCGACTACAAATAGTGGATAAAGACGGACACTTTTCTTACAGCAAGATTGTTTTCGTAAAATTATTTACAAGCGATATATCGTTGACGTTCTGGCCTAATCCTGTGAATGATGTGCTGAATATTAAAGTTATTAATTACATTGGTGATGCAGACATTTCAATTTATAGCATGGATGGAAAAAAGATTAAGGAACAAATAACAAGCATTGGAAACGGATCAATTATTAAGATTGCTACAAGCGAACTGCGAGCCGGAATTTATTTTGCTTCTGTGCATATGAAAAACGAAGAGGTGAAAGAAAAGTTTATAAAGCACTGAAATATTTAAAAAATAATTACGTGGTAATCCGTAATAACCACTCTGCTTAAAAAACAATAAACAACAGATGCATCGTTAAACTGATTCGCATAAACCTTTAATCCCGATTGCATTAAAACTATTCGCGTGAAACAAGGTAGTTATTACATCTAAAAGTAAAAATCATTTCCAGGTTGATGGTGAATATAGCGAGTGTAAATTCATTATAATCCCTCTGCCTGTTTCATAAGATCATACTGAATATCTTCATGCACGCCTGCAAGCGCTGTTCTTATTTTTTTCACCTGTTGCGCATACATATTTGCAAGCGCTTTGTTTTTATGAATGGCTATTCCCGAAGCTTTCAATGTTAAACAAAAATGTATTCTCAGTTCAGCTTCTGTTTGTTTGTTTAATGTAAATCGCGCCTGCTTATTGATCTGTCTTAAAATTTTGCGCAATGTTTTTTTAGCGAGGTAAAGATTAGACCTGTTTACTTCTTTAAAACCTTCATTAATATTTTCTTTCAATTCGTTGGTGTAACCTTCCAAATCATGTGCATTAAAAAGAAGATACGCCAGCAGTTCTTTATTTTCTTTTTTATACCGCGCCAGCCGTAAACAGAGTTCTGTAATTTCTTTTGATGAAAGATGCTGCAACTCCTGTTTTATTTCATTAAGGCTTACTGCTTTCATTAAATAAAAATAATGAGAAAGAGAATGACGCAGTTTAATCATGTTACGGGGTTGTTCAATAATCTATAACCGCTTACCCAAAACTGTAAACTTCTTTACCTTTAATTATATTTTTTTGTATGGAAGCTTATGGCAAAATTCTTTTGATTGCAATGCCTGCTTTTTTATTGCTTGTATTATTTGAAAAATGGTATGGCTGGCATAAAGGCAATGATACGGTTCGTGGCATGGATATGATCAGCAGCCTTAGCAGTGGCATTACCAATGTTACCAAAGATGTGTTGGGTATAAGTATTTCAATTCTTTCATACGAATGGTTTGTAAACAGGATTGCCATTTATCATATACAACCTACAGTGTGGGCATATATCATTGCTTTTATAGTAATAGATTTTGCAGGTTATTGGGTGCATAGAATTGATCATAAAATAAATATATTCTGGAACAGCCATATTGTTCATCACAGCAGTGAAGAATTTAATCTTGCCTGTGCACTGCGGCAAAGCATATCTGTATTTCTGCGCCTGTTTGCTTTCCTGCTTATTCCCGCGGCTTTATTGGGCGTACCTGTAGAAGTGATTGCTGTTGTGGCGCCGATCCAGTTGTTTGCACAATTCTGGTATCATACAAGACATATAAAAAAGATGGGCATCCTTGAAAAAATTATTGTAACGCCATCTCATCACAGGGTGCATCACGCCATCAATCTTGAATACATTGATAAGAATCTTTCGCAAATATTTATTGTATGGGATAAACTATTTGGAACATTCCAGGAAGAGTTGCCGGACGTACAACCTGTGTATGGCATTACAAGACCGGTGAAAACCTGGAATCCTATCAAAATAAATTTTCAGCATTTATGGTTATTGATAAAAGATGCAGCACGTGCTAAAAGCTTAAAAGATAAATTGCGCATTTGGTTTATGCCTACCGGCTGGAGACCGGAAGATGTTGCTGAAAAATACCCGCTTTATAAAATTGATGATGTGTATAATTTCGAAAAGTATGATCCTCAAACATCATCATTATTATATACATGGAGCTGGTTGCAGGTAATAGTTTTGTTGCTGCTTATCAGTTGGCTATTTGGAAACATTACTGCAATCGGCAGCCCTGCCATGTTTGTATATGGCGCGTTTGTATTTGTGTATGTATATGCTTTCACTGAGTTAATGAACAGAAATAAACAGGCTTTGCTTTGGGAGTTTTTTAAAAGCATTTTTGGTGTCGGTATTATTTATTATTATGGTAATTGGTTTGGTGCAGACAAATATTTTAACCGGATAAATACTGTATTGATTATTTATTTTATTACTGCTTTTCTTATCACAGCCTGGTTTGTTTTATATGATTTCAAGAAGGTAGATGCTGATGTTGTTAAAACTACTGCACTGCAAAATGTATAGTCTGATTGTGCGGCACTTTCCGATACTGATAGAAGAGTGATTGTTTTGTATAAACCTGACAGGTTTTGTTCACCTATCCCAACCATATTTGTTTCATTATCTTTCAGAACAAATTAATGAAAGATGACTGATCTTGCTGCTTCACTTGCAAACATGCGCAATTATTATAACAGCGGTGCTACAAAGCCTTATGATTTTCGATACAGCCAGTTAAAAAAATTAAAACATGCATTGATTGAATATGAAGCTGAAATTGAAAAAGCATTGTTTGCAGATCTTAAAAAAAATTCAGAAGAAGCCTACGCAACTGAAACCGGGCTGGTGCTTGCTGAAATTAATGCAACCTTAAAAAATCTTAAACGATGGATGAAGCCAAAGCATGCCCGTACCAATCTTGTCAATCTTCCTTCAACCAGTAAAATTTACAGAGACCCTTTAGGTGTTGTGTTGATCATTGCTCCGTGGAATTATCCCATTCAGTTATTATTGATACCATTGGTTGGCGCTATTGCAGGCGGCAATTGTGTTGTATTAAAACCTTCTGAATTTTCACCGGCAACAACGGCTGTTATAGAAAAAATGATGACAGCAGTTTTCCCGGAGCCTTATGTAAAAGTAGTTGGTGGTGATGGCGCTGAAGTTGTTCCAGCGATGATGAAGAATTTTCGTTTTGATCACGTTTTTTATACGGGCAGCACCGCAATCGGCAAATTAATTTATCAGATGGCCGCAGAGAAATTAATCCCGGTTACATTGGAACTTGGAGGAAAAAGCCCTGCCATTGTTGATGCTGATGCCAATATTGATGTCGCTGCAAAACGGATCGCTTTTGGTAAATTTCTCAACACCGGGCAAACTTGTATAGCGCCAGATTATGTGCTGGTGCATGCTGATGTACAGGAAAAATTTATTGAAAAGCTTAAAGAAGCTGTTATACAATTTTACAGCAGCGATGCTTCATCCAGTTATGATTATGGAAAGATCATTAACGAAAAAAGATTTGATAAACTGCTCACTTATTTAAGCAATGGAAAAATTATTATTGGTGGTGAACATGACAGATCAAAATTATTTATTGCACCAACTATATTAACTGAAGTTCCATTAAATGCACCTGTGATGAAGGAAGAAATTTTTGGCCCTTTATTGCCTGTTATTACTTTTAATACAACCGCTGAAGCGATGAATATTGTGGAGCAAAATGCAACGCCACTAGCTTTTTATTTATTCACTAATAATAAAAATTCACAAAATGAGTGGATTGAAAAAACTCCGTTTGGCGGCGGCTGCATCAACAATGCTGACTGGCAATTCGCTAATCATCATTTGCCTTTTGGTGGTGTTGGCAACAGTGGTATTGGAGCTTATCATGGTAAATATAGTTTTGAAACATTTACGCGGCTTAAGCCCGTAATGAAAACGCCCAACTGGTTTGATCCTTCCATTAAATACCCGCCTATGAAAGGCAAACTGAAAATTTTTAAATGGGTGATTAAATGATTTATTGCGAACATGTTCTTTCCCGGGAGAACATGATGCATTATAGTTCTTCTTTTAGGTTTATGAACTAACGCATTGCTTTAAAGTACACCGTTTACTATTTCGGCTCATAATGTAAAAAAACAGTTCCTGTATTATACATTCTCGTTTCTATAAATTGCAGATTTTGCTGCTCGCTGAATTGCAGGAAAAGTGTTCTGCCGCCGCCGGTAAGCACCGGGCATAATTGTAAATGATATTCATCAATCAAATTTTCTTTCATTAATGTTTGCGCCAGCGAAATGCTGCCCCACATAACCATGTTTTTTCCCGGCAATTTTTTTAGTTCACGAATGGCATGGGTTGCTTCTCCGCTCATTATTTCCGCATCTAGCCATTTGCCCCACGGCGCATGGGTTAAAGTATTGGAGAATACAATTTTCTTAAGGGTGTTTAACTTATCTGCAATAACCTCTTTGTCGGTAGTGGCATCAGGCCAAAACGCTGCAAACAATTCATAGGTTTTTCTGCCAAGTAAAATAGTATCAATCTCCTCAAGAAATTTCAACTGGTCATTATCGGAATAGGTATTCTGATCGGGCGTGAGGTGTGTGAAAAAATCCAAGCCGCCATTTTTGTCTGCTATATATCCATCAAGAGATATCCATTCTTCTAAAATTAATTTTCGCATAATTTAAAATTAAGCAGAAGTTATATTAATACCAATTGCTGCCGCTGAGTTTTCCTGGTGATGCGTGCAATACATCGCTAAATAAAAAAGTATTTAAAAACTATATCCTGCAGTAATCATAAAATTGATTGGGTCGCCAGCCCATTTACTTACATTATTGTAAGCGCTAAGCCAATAAGTTTTGTTCGTGATATTATAAAGATTTACGGCTGTGTTGAAATGCCTGGTTGAATACTGAATACCGGCATTAAGAATAATATAAGATGGAAGCTTTAAATTTTCCTGCAAGGTATTTCTAACACCGCTGCATATAATTAATGAAAGCAACGAAAAGGTATTATATATGAAGTGAAAAAATAGCAATTTATTAATTTTAGAAAATGAATAGCGAATTCAAAAGAATTCCTGCTGAAGCCGTTAAACATCAAACCTATTGGCTAACCCGTTATATTATTCTTCGCCTGCTTGGGCTTATTTATGCTGTAGGGTTTCTTGTTGCGATCAATGAAATTGTTCCTTTAATAGGTTCAGATGGATTGTTGCCTATAGGTAATTCCATTAAATTAATAAGTGATGCAATAGGACCGACTGAAGGCTTTATCCGGCTGCCGTCTATATTTTGGTTTGCACATTCTGATACCATGCTTCTTATAACTGCATGGATTGGTTTTTTGCTTTCCTGTGTTGTAATGGCAGGCTATGCAAATGCACTATTACTTACTGTTATTTGGTTTCTTTATATGTCCTTCGTTCACTTAGGACAAGACTGGTATGCATACGGATGGGAAATTCAGCTTAACGAAACCGGGTTTCTCGCAATTTTTCTTTGCCCTTTGCTTAACATGCGCCCATTTCCAAAACAGGCGCCACCTTTTCAAATAATCGTTTTATTCCGGTGGCTCATCTTTCGCATTATGCTGGGTTCCGGCTTGATTAAAATAAGATGGGACGTTAACTGGCGCAACGGCACTGCGCTTTATTATCACTTCGAGACACAACCCATTCCAGGACCTTTGAGCCGTTGGTTTCATTTTTTGCCGCGCTTGGTGTTAAAGATTGGTGTATGGTTTAATTTTCTTGCAGAGCTTGCAGCGCCATGGTTTGTATTCTGGCCCCGGTTGGCACGGCATATTGCAGGAGTTGTGATTGTATTATTTCAACTAAACATTATTTTAAGTGGTAACCTTTCATTTTTAAATTGGCTCACTATCATTCCTGCTTTAGCTTGCTTTGATGATGGCTTCTTGCGTAAACTACTGCCACGCAGGCTTGTAAAAAAAGCAGAAGCTGCTGCAGCCAATGCTGAACTGTCAAAACCTATGGTTACTACTGCCTGGGTTGTTACTGGCGTGATTGCAATTTTAAGCATTCAGCCTGCGGTTAACTTATTTTCTTCAAAACAGATCATGAATACTTCCTTCGATCCGTTAGATCTTGTAAATACTTATGGTGCATTTGGCACAGTGGGGCAGGAACGTTTGAATGTAATATTTGAAGGAACGATGGATGATGACTCTACTGATAAAGCTAACTGGAAACCTTATATATATAAAGGATTGCCTGTTGCACTTGATAAAATGCCGCCGCAAATAGCACCTTACCAATTGCGTTTAGACTGGCAGATGTGGTTTGCTTCAATGTCAACGCCCGATGAATATCCATGGACATTAAATTTAGAATGGAAACTACTTCACAATGATCCGGGTGCAGTGAGCTTATTTGCATCAAATCCTTTTCCGGGTAAGCCGCCCCGATATATACGCGCAGTGCTTTATCGCTATTCATTTGCAAAGCCAGGCAGTGCAAAAGGGCTTTGGTGGAACTGTGAGAAAGTAAGTGATTGGCTTCCACCTTTGTCTGTGAATGATCCGCGTCTTATAGAATTTTTGAAAAGTGAAGGTTGGATAAGATAAGTTAAGTGGATAAAGCGTTGCCGATTAGTGATATAGTTCAAAAAATGCAAATAGCAGTAGACTGTAAAAAACTTAAGTATTGCATATACAGATACAACAATTTGTAAACGTTAAACCCTTTGCCACCCCGTTGCAATTGCGTACCTTCGCGCCTCAATTTTTGAAAATGGAGATAAGGAATATTGCTATTATTGCTCACGTAGACCACGGAAAAACAACACTTGTTGATAAAATATTACATGCTACAAAGGTTTTTAGAGATAATCAGGAAACAGGCGAACTGATAATGGACAGTAATGATCTTGAGCGTGAACGCGGCATTACCATTTTTTCTAAAAATGCTGCAGTAGTTTATAAGGGCGTTAAGATAAATGTAATTGATACACCGGGTCACTCTGATTTTGGCGGCGAAGTAGAACGTGTTCTTAAAATGGCGGACGGTGTGTTGCTATTAGTTGATGCTTTTGAAGGGCCAATGCCGCAAACCCGTTTTGTTTTGCAAAAAGCTTTGCAATTAAACTTGCATCCGATTGTTGTAATCAACAAAGTAGATAAGCCAAATTGCCGTCCTGATGAAGTGCATGATGCGGTTTTTGAATTATTTTTTAATCTCGATGCAACTGAAGAGCAGCTGAACTTTCCCACATTTTATGGCAGCGGAAAACATGGTTGGTTCAATGATTCTTTAACGCCTTCAGAAGATATTACACCTTTACTCGATGGTATTTTAAAATATGTTCCTGAACCAAAAGTGAATGAAGGAAGTTTACAAATGCAGATCACTTCTTTGGATTATTCATCTTTTCTTGGAAGAATTGCTATTGGTAAAGTTGCCCGCGGCGTTATAAAAGAAAATCAGGCTATTTCTTTGATGCAAACAGATGGTACTGTAAAAAAACTACGCATAAAAGAATTATATGTTTTTGAAGGGATGGGCAAAAAGAAAGTGAGTGAAGTAATTGCCGGTGACCTGTGCGCCGTAGTAGGATTAGAAAATTTTACTATCGGAGATACAATTGCTGATGGCGAAAACCCCGAAGCTTTACCGGTTATCAGTGTTGATGAGCCTACCATGAGTATGTTATTCAGCATTAATAATTCTCCGTTTTACGGCAGGGATGGAAAATTTGTTACATCACGCCACCTGCGCGATAGGCTTTTTAAAGAAACAGAAAAAAATCTTGCTTTACGTGTAGAAGATACCGGCGGAGCAGATAGTTTTTTGGTATTTGGCCGCGGCATTTTGCATTTGGGTATTTTGGTTGAAACCATGCGCCGTGAAGGTTATGAACTTACTGTTGGTCAACCACAGGTGCTGGTAAAATACATTGATGATAAAAAATGCGAGCCATTTGAAACCCTGGTTGTTGATGTTCCAATGGAATACAGCGGTAAAGTAATTGATCTTGTTACCCAGCGCAAAGGCGAAATGCATGTTATGGAAACCAAAGGCGAGATGCAGCATCTTGAATTTGAAATTCCTTCAAGAGGTTTGATAGGTTTGCGTTCTAATATGCTTACCAATACAGCCGGTGAAGCCGTAATGTCGCACAGGTTTATCGAATACAAACCATGGAAAGGAAATATTCCCGGCAGAAACAATGGTGTTTTGCTTAGCAAGAACCAGGAAAAAACAACTGCCTATTCTATTGATAAATTACAGGATCGCGGAAGATTTTTTGTTGACCCAGGAGAGGAAGTGTATACAGGGCAAATTATTGCAGAACATATAAAACCGGGTGATCTTGTTGTAAACGCAACTGAATTAAAAAAGCTGACCAATCACCGTGCAAGCGGCAGTGATGATGCTTCACGCATTGCACCTAAAACCTTAATGACGCTGGAAGAATGCATGGAATATATTCAGCAGGATGAATGCATAGAAGTTACACCCAACTTTATTCGTATGCGTAAAGTGATATTGGAAGAAGAAGAACGAAAACGCCAGCAAAAAAGATTACAGGCAGAAGAAGTATAAACTATAAATTTTATTTTTAAACCTGTTAAGATTGTCAATCTTAACAGGTTTTTTATTTTATGAACCACTTGCTTGATCATATCGCCCAACAACTTTCAGCATATTTTAATCAATCAATAAAAATAATAAACTGTAAAGAAGTTTTTGGCGGTGACATAAATAAAACTTTTCATCTTCAAACAAACATGGGTTCATTTTTTTTAAAGCTCAATAACGGCACTTTAAATGACATCTTTGAAAAAGAATTTACTGGCTTGCAATTGCTTCTTCAAACCAAAACAATACAAATTCCTGAACCAGTTTTATATGGCAGGTTTGAAAATAAAATCTTTCTGATAACAGAATTTATTAAAGAAGGAAATCAACCAAAAAACTTCTGGCAAATATTTGCGTATCAGCTTGCTGCTTTGCATAAACATTCCAATGATCAATTCGGATTATCAATTGATAATTATATTGGGTCTGTTCATCAGCAAAATAATTTTTGTAAAACATGGAGCGAATTTTATGCAACACAACGCATTATGCCGCTGATTCAGCTTGCTTTCAACCAGGATAAATGCAGCAAACAAGATGTGCAACTTGCGGAAAAATTGCGCGGCCGTTTTGAAATTCTTTTCCCGCAAGAATATCCAGCTTTAATTCATGGTGACCTGTGGAGCGGAAATTTTATGTGTACAGAAAATGGCCAGCCGGTAATTTATGATCCTGCTGTTTACTATGGTAACCGCGAAATGGATATTGCAATGAGCTTATTATTTGGAGGTTTTGATAAAAGTTTTTATGATCATTACAACGAAGCATTTCTGCTTCAGCCACAATGGAAAGAGCGGGTTAAGCTTTGCCAGCTTTATCCCTTGCTTGTACACCTTATTTTATTTGGCAGACATTACTACGGCAGTGTGATGGATGTAATTAAACGATATTGATTAAAGCGTTTAATTTATATTTTTTTGTTTATAAAAAATAAGCTTTTTATCTTAACTTCTTTTTTCAAACAAGCTGCATCTTACGGCAGTAAATTAATAAACCAATCAAAATTAATTGTAATGAAAAATCAAGCCGCAATTTTTATGACAGTATGCATTGTATGCTTTTTGTTTTACTGTTGTACAAATGCTACAGACACTGCTGTTGTAACGAGTGATTCCGCATCCGCCAATAACAATATGTATGCAGGGTATGCCAGCCAAACAGAATGGGGTAAGCATATAGCCACTGTTACAGGCTGCGGAGATTGTCATACTCCAAAAAAAATGACTGACCGTGGCCCGGTTGATGATTCAAGCCTTATGTTTTCCGGCCATCCTGCACAAATGCCTGGACCTTCGCTTATGCCTGATCAACTTGCAAAAGGATTGGCTGCAACTAATGATCTTACTGCATGGATTGGCCCATGGGGGAATTCCTATGCTGCCAATATTACTTCTGATTCAACCGGAATTGGAAGCTGGTCTGAAGAACAATTTATAACCTGCATCCGGCAGGGATTATATAAAGGTATTGCAGGTTCACGCCCGATTATGCCCCCAATGCCAATAAGCAGTTTCCGCAATATGACAGACAATGAATTAAAAGCTTTGTTTTCGTATTTAAAAACAGTTAAAGCCGTTAATAATGTCGTTCCTGAGTACAGGCCGCCAGCAGGCACTCCAAAATAATTATTAGTGTTTTATTTAGCCGGGATTTAAACCGGCTTTGTTTTTAAAGTGCTTCAATATCAATAATATTTTAAGTGTATATTCCTACCTTTGCACACTTTTATAATTTAAAGACAGTGTTTTTGGGTAATGGCAGCTAAATACAAGGAATTTTCAGGTTTAAACCTTCCCGCAATTGAAAAAGAGATTTTAAATAAGTGGGATGAAGAACAGGCGTTTGAAAAAAGTATTTCATTAAGACAAGATAAACAACCTTTTGTTTTTTATGAAGGACCGCCGAGCGCTAACGGCATGCCCGGTATTCATCATGTTATTTCCCGTACATTGAAGGATTTGGTTTGTCGTTATAAAACGATGAAAGGTTTCCAGGTAAAACGCAAAGGCGGCTGGGATACGCATGGTTTGCCCGTTGAATTAGGCGTTGAAAAAGAATTGGGAATTACGAAAGAAGACATCGGCAAAAAAATATCTGTTGAAGATTATAATAAAAAATGCCGCGAAGCTGTGCTTCGTTATAAAGACAAATGGGACGAACTAACCAAACGTATCGGTTACTGGGTTGATTTAAATAATCCGTATATCACATTTAAGAATGATTACATCGAATCACTTTGGTGGCTTTTAAAACAGTTATACAATAAAAATCTTTTGTATGAAGATGTAAGCATTCAGCCGTATTCACCGGCGGCAGGAACAGGGCTAAGTTCACATGAATTGAATCAACCTGGAACGTATAAAGATGTAAAAGATACAAGCTGCGTGGCAATGTTTAAAGCAGTTGAAAATGAGAAAAGTAAATTTTTATTTAAAGATGCTAAAGATGCTGAAGTATTTTTTCTTGCATGGACTACAACACCATGGACTTTACCTTCCAATCTCGGATTAACAGTTGGGTTAAGCATTGATTACGTTTTGGTAAAAACCTTCAATCCATATACGCATTTGCCCGTTAATGTAATTCTTGCAAAAGCTTTATTGGGAAAATATTTTAAAGAAGATGCTGAAAACGGAGATTTTGAAAAATTTTCCCCTGCATCAAAAAATCTTCCGTGGGAAATTCTTGCAGAATTCAAAGGCAAAGGGCTTGAAGGCATTTCTTATGAACAACTGCTCCCTTTCGAAGCAAATACGACTGATAATCCAAATGCTTTTAAAATTTTATTGGGAGATTTTGTTACAACCGAAGATGGAACCGGCATTGTACATACAGCCCCCGCTTTTGGTGCGGATGATTTCAGAGTTGGGAAGAAGTATGACATCGGAATATTAATAATGGTTGATCGTGAAGGAAAGTTTGTGGAAGGATTAGGTGAATTCAGCAACCGCTATGTAAAGAATTATAAAGATGATCCGACGTATGAAGATGTAAACGTTGATATCTGCGTAAAGCTAAAAAAAGAAAATCGCGCTTTTAAAGTTGAAAAATATGAGCACAGCTACCCACATTGCTGGCGCACAGATAAACCTATTCTTTATTATCCTTTAGATGCCTGGTTTATTAAAACTACGGCTTTGAAAGATAGAATGGTTGAACTAAACAAAACCATCAACTGGAAACCAAAAAGTACCGGTGAAGGCAGGTTTGGTAACTGGTTGGAAAATATGGTTGACTGGAATTTAAGTCGCAGCCGTTTTTGGGGAACACCACTGCCGGTTTGGAGAACAAAAGATGGTGATGAGGAAATTTGTATTGGCTCAATTGAAGAATTAAAAACGAAAGGAAAGAAGGCAGATGATGAACTTGGTACAATGAATGAAAGGTTTTTGACAGAAGATAATCTTGATTTGCATAAGCCTTTGGTTGATGAAATTGTGCTGGTTTCTTCGTCTGGTAAACCAATGAAGCGCGTGCCTGACCTTATTGATGTTTGGTTTGACAGCGGTGCTATGCCTTATGCACAATGGCATTTCCCATTTGAAAATATTAAAATCTTTGCTGAAAATTACCCTGCCGATTTTATTGCCGAAGGCGTTGACCAGACACGCGGCTGGTTTTATACATTACATGCCATTGCAGCTTTGGTTAAAGAATCTGTTCAGGAGGAACTTAATAAAAACGGAATTAAGTCAAATGATGAAAATGTACCTGGTTTAGCTTATAAAACCTGTGTTTCCAACGGGTTGGTTCTGGATAAAAATGGCGTAAAAATGAGCAAACGCCTTGGAAATATTATCGATCCCTTTAAAACGATCAATGATTTTGGTGCTGATGCCACACGTTGGTACCTTATTACAAATGCTTCCCCATGGGATAATTTGAAGTTTGACCTAGATGGCATTAAAGAAGTGCAGCGTAAATTTTTCGGTACATTATATAATACTTACCAGTTTTTTGTTTTATACGCCAATGTGGATGGATTTTCTTTTTCAGAAAATTATATTCCTGTTGAGCAAAGACCTGAAATTGACCGTTGGGTTATTTCTTCGTTAAACACGCTTATTAAGAAAGCGACCGAAGCAATGGATGATTATGAACCTACTATTGCCGGAAGACTGATAGAAGAGTTTTTAGATGAGCACCTTAGTAACTGGTATGTACGTCTTTGCCGCAGAAGATTTTGGAAAGGTGAATATGAGCAGGACAAAATTTCAGCGTATCAAACTTTATATGAATGCCTTGAAACAATAACGCGTTTAATGGCACCGGTGTCACCGTTTTTTAGTGATGCAATATTTAAAAACCTGAATGCAATTACAAAAAGGTTTAATGTTGATTCGGTTCATCATACTGATTTTCCGGTGACGGATGAAACTCTGATTGATGAAGCGCTGGAAGAAAGAATGCAATTAGCGCAGGATGCATGTTCTTTAATATTATCGCTTCGTAAAAAAACAAATATTAAAGTACGCCAGCCTTTGCAAAGAGTATTAATTCTGGTGCTAAACCCTGAAATGAAACTTCAGTTACAAAAGGTAGAAGATATTATAAAGGCTGAAGTAAATATTAAAGACATAGAATTTGCAGCAGAAGCAGATAATATTATTCACAAAAAAGTAAAGCCAAATTTTAAATTGCTTGGCTCTAAGCTTGGGCAAGCAATGAAGGAAGCGGCAGGAATTATCGGCAACCTTTCCCAAGAACAAATTGGCGATTTGGAAAAAACAGAATCGCTTGAAATTGAGCTTAAAACCGGAAAGTTTAATATTTCGGTTACCGAAGTTGAAATTACGGCCGAAGACATTCCCGGCTGGAGTGTTGCCTCAAAAGGTAATCTTACTGTGGCATTGGATATTACGATATCTGAGAATCTGAAAATGGAAGGAGACGCACGGGAGTTTATAAACCGAATTCAAAGCATAAGAAAAGATAAAGCCTTTAACCTCACCGACAGAATAATTGTAAATGTTCTTGACAATACTGCACTCAAACCTTCTATAAATACATTTAAAAACTATATTTGCGCCGAAATTTTGGCAGATGACTTAAATTGGGTGCCTGAAATAGAAGGTGGCATCGAGATTGAAGTTAATGATAACCTGCTGAAGGTGAACGTAAATAAAAAAGGATAACGAATTATGCCGCAGAAAAAATCAATAAAGAAAACTGCTAAACCTGTAGTAAAAAAAGCTGTTCAGGCAAAAAAGGCAGCGTCTAAATCAATAAAAAAACCTGCTAAAAAGCCTGTTGTAAAAGCAGCTAAGCCTGTAGCAAAAGTTAAAAGTAAAGCTGTTGCTCCTAAAAAGGCTGCGCCCAAAAATGTTGCTAAGCCTGCAAAAACAATTAAAAAAGCTGCGGTGCCCGCAAAGGCTCCTGTAAAACAACAACATAAACCCGTTGTGCATAAGCATAATAACCAAACAGAACCTATGTCAAAACAAAAAAAACAAGAAGAGAAACCAGTGAGTAAGACTAAAAAATCCGCTCAAAAGCAGGAACCACTAAAAGAAATTAAGTTACCTAAAATAACAGCTAAGGCAAGTGTGCCTTATCAACCTGCATACAAATCACTTGAGCAAAGGCAGGATGTACCAAGGCCTAATGTTCCGTTGGTGCGTTATAGTGATACGGAGCTGACTGAATTCAGGGAATTAATTCAAAGAAAGCTTGATTCTGCAAAAAAAGAACTGGCGTACCTGCAAGGTTTAATTACCCGTAAAGATGATATGGGTGGTGATGAGAGCGAGAACCGCTACATGACGATGGAAGATGGCAGCATAAGCATGGAAAGAGAACAGCTTAGCCAAATGGCAAGCCGCCAAATTACATACATTGATCATCTTGAAAAAGCATTGATAAGAATTGAAAACAAAACTTACGGTATTTGCCGTGTTACAGGCAGACTGATTGATAAAGCAAGATTACGTGCTGTGCCGCATGCCACCTTAAGTTTGGAAGCCAAACTTGGTTTGGTGAAAGCCGGAGAGTAAATTTTACTGCATATATTTGAGAACCGCCTCTCTATTGCACGAGGCGGTTTTTTATTAGGTGAAGTTTTTGATTGGGATATCAATAAGACACCTTGGTTGTATATGTATGCTAAGTTTGTAGTGGGATTTAACAAAATCAGCAAAGGATAAAGAAGCATAAAAATCAGTCAATGTATAAATTGGAATTGCTAACTTTCTGGTATTAACTTCAATTAATTATTACAACAAAAACTTTCCAATGAAGCAGAATTATATTTTGCTGTCAGGCATTGTTTTATTTTGGATGGCCTGTGAATCACCTGCAGGAATACAAAAAAGCTGGAGTAATCCCCAACAAAAAACCGATAGCACCAAGCGTTTTCAAAAAATATTATTCGTGGCTTTATTAAAAGATGATTACACCAGGAAAGTTGCAGAAGATAAACTGGTTAACGAAGTGAGACCACGGGGCGTTGCTTCATACAATTATTTACCAAACTATACAGCAAATGCTGATACAGGAATGATCTCACAAAAATTAATACAAGATGGATTTGATGGTATAGTTATTATGCGCTTAATAACAATGAATAAAAATTCTGTAAATAGCCCTGGTGATAATTCTTCCAATTATAATTCGTGGTATGGATATTACAGCAGTACATTTCCATTATATAATGTTCCGGGCAATTATTCGCCCAATGATCTGTATAACATACAAACGAATGTATATTCTTTAAAAGAGAATAAACTTTTGTGGACAGGTGTAACTACCACAGTTAATATTTCAGACAAAAAAATAATGATCGACAAGGTTATTGCGGCCGTAAAACAGAATATGAGAGACCAGGGCTTTATAAAATGATTTCTGATAAACCAGGTAAGTTTGCTTATTTATCTAGCGGATTATTTATTCTAAAAACAAGAGCCGCAATTGCTGCACCACCAAAACATCCGATAAAATAAATCCAGTAGTCACTCCATAAAGCAAGATGCATAATGCTTATACCAACAGCTACGGCAGGGTTAAATGCGCCGCCAGATATTCCTCCAAATGCATAAGCCATACTTAAAACAGTAAAGCCAATACTTAAACCATAAAACATATTGCCTGTAGTGCTTTTTGCAGTGGCAACATTTAATACTACATAAGCCAAAGCAAATGTGCCCAGGCCTTCTGCAATTACACTTTTTAGATCGCTCGTCATTTCACTGGCAACTAATGGTATTTTATCAGGTGATAAAAACTTAACTACATAAGCAGCTGCAGCAGCCCCAATAATCTGTACGATCATGTAAGGAATTCCTTCTTTTATGCTAATTCTTCCTCTTAATAAAACAGCTAACGTAACTGCAGGGTTATAATGTGCACCGGAAATATGTGCGCCCGCAAAAATCATACACATTAAAACCGAACCAATAGCAACAGGCGCAAAATCTCCTTTGCCGGTGGTAACTACCATGCCAATTACAAGAACAAGAAAAAAAGTACCGATGAATTCAGTAATTAACTTTCTCATAAAAAAGATTTTTTTATTGTTATTTAATTTAAAACTTCACCAATAAACCGGCGCCAAACAAAGATTGCAATTGCAAAGCAGGCTCATTTAAGCCTGGTCCGAATTGCCTTACATCATCATCATAAATTAATGTAAGGCTATAAGTTGCCGATAACCAATTTGAAATTTTTGCTGCAAAGAAATTAGTCATATATAAATCTACGTTCTGCGGATTATGTTTATAGTTTGAAAAAAGATCGAGCTTGCCTGTGTATGTAACTACTTTACCAAGATTTGCCAGGTAGCTTATTGATGCATACGCGCCAAACTGGAAATCACTTTTTTTATTAGGAGCTACACCGTATAAAGTGGAAAGAATAGTGTCTTTTACAATGATCCATCTTGCTGTTGCCGGCGAAATAAATATGGATAGATTTTTTACAGGATGATAATCAAACCCGGGACTTAATAAAATATAAGCCGGCGCAAAAAAATCGGATGTATAAATTTTTGTATTCGCATCAGGATAATTATAACCTTTAAAGAACTGTGTTCTTATATTAAACAAACCGCTTAAGTTTAACTTGGGCGTAAGCGCATAACCATATTTAGAAATAAATTCAAAACGGTCATCATTCTTACGGGTACCAAGGCTGGTTGTTTTTACATAACCAAGATTCCAGGTAAGAACATTGTCCCAGCTATGTTTGTCTTTTTTATAATAAGCATACACATTAAGAAGAGAATTAACTGCAATCGAAAATTTTTCTCCGCCTGCTGACCAGTTGCTCAAAGAACCTTGCGCAATATTCAAACTGAAAATGCCGCCTGTCTTCCATATTTTTGGAATAGTATCATTAGGGTCTTTTGTAATGGTTTTACTTGCTTCGGTTTTAAGATTTTGCGTAGTTGCATCCTGTGAAAAAACTATATGATAAGACAGTAACGAAATAATAAATAAAAATTTTTTCATAAGTGTTTTTTTTAAAATTAGGATGACAGTTTTAGTAATTTACGTTTAAGTGTGCAGCACAACTTTTCGTGTACTAAAGCAGGCTTTTTTATGTAGTTAAATTTTGAATAATAAAATAGATTAGCGTTTTACAGTATGATTATTTTTTCGAATGCTTCAACCACAAAGCACAATTACATCAAGCGGTACTAAACATAAACTTCAGTCAGCATTTTTTAACACACAAGATAAATATAAACAGGCTATGTTCGTTATATACAGCTCTTATTATACGGTAAAATCAATCCACATCTCCATGATGCACTGTTCTTTTTGTATTGCCGGCATTAAAAAGCAGTGAGGTGGTTATATAATTTTTTCCGCTGCCATTATCAGTTGTTCTGTAATCAAATTGCCGTAAAAAACCAGTTTGTATAGTGAGTAATTTATTTATCTGGTATCCTGCACCTAAAAATATGCGGTTGCGTAAAAAATAAGGAATCTTATTAGTAAAAAAAAGCTCATCAAAAACAGAAATATAAATAGTATTATCAGTTATGGAAGGATGGTTTACGGGAATGGATGCTGCAAGACGATAACGAAAACGATTAAAATAATCTCCATTTATCCAGCGTTGTTCAATGCGGTAACGATGCTCAAACTTTACACGGCCAATATTGTTATTCATAATAAATTGTTCCCAGATCCGGTTTTCATTTGCTGCAATCGGCTTTTCAAAATTTCCCGGGAAAGTATATGTTTTGTAATTGCCGAATCCAACCAGTACAGATTGTTTTGCCGGGAAAGTATAACTTATACCTCCTTTTAATTCCCGGTAATAAAAATCATCTGCCACATGCTGGCTGCGGGTCTGCACTTCACTGTACAAAGACAGCTTTTGGTTGAAGTGATAATTTAAATTCACCAAATACCATCCACCTAATACATTGTTTTGTGCTGATGATGATACATATATAACCAATGCAATAATAAACGCCGATAGTTTGCGCAATTGTTAGAGATTTAGGCGTGAAAATATTTTGAACAAATTGTATTTGCAAACTTATTAATGAAATTTATTTAATGCCTGCATAACGCGGCTTACAGGCAACCCCATCACATTATAAAAATCGCCATTGATTGATTTAATACCCACTACACCAATCCATTCCTGTATAGCGTAAGCGCCGGCTTTATCATAAGGTCTGTATTTGTCAATGTAAAAAATTATCTGCTCTTCCGTTAAGTTGTTAAATTCAACTTGTGTTACATCAGCAAAACTTATTTCTTTTTTATTTTGCAATAAAACAACTCCTGTTATTACTTCATGCTTTTTGCCTGATAAAAATTGCAGGATTTTTATAGCATGCTGCCGGTTAGATGGTTTTGTAATTACTTCATTATTTAAAACAACAATAGTATCTGCAGCTAAAATAAGTGAATTATTATTCAGTTTTTGCTGAACTGCTTTTGCCTTATTGCGTGCAATAAAAACCGGGATTTCTTCAATTATTAAATGTTCGGGATAGCTTTCATCTGCCTCGCTTACTTCAACATCAAAATTTATTTCAGCCCATTCCAACAATTGTTTTCTTCTTGGAGATTGTGAAGCAAGAATTATTTTTTGCATGTGATTAACTGTAAATGCGAAAAAAAATCATTGAAAGAATGCCCGTAAACATTACAAATTTTAAAAGAGTGCTTAGCTTATGAAAATCTTCAGGTGTTTTTGCTTTAAATAATGTTTGAAATATTTTAAGCACCGGGATAATAATTAGAATCAAACAATATATTACACTAAACCACCAATGTATCTGCAGCATATATAACAACAGCAACACCAATGATAAAATTAAAGTAACAAGCCATATTGCCACATAAATTTTAGACGCATTAAAGCCCCAGACTATAGGCATAGTTTTGCAATCAAATTTCCTGTCTCCTTCAATATCTTCCATGTCTTTAACCGCTTCACGGATAAGAGAAATTACAAATGCAAAGCCCGTATATAAAAAAGTGATGCGTATAATTTTATGAATATTTACATCAGCCGGATTAAAAAAGAAACGTGCTTCGCACCAGCTTACTACAAGCACCGTCCATGCAGTTAAAAGAGAAATAAGAATATTACCGGCTAATAATTTTTTCTTTAATGAGATGGAATAAATAAACAGAAGGCAGGCGCAAATAAGATTTGAAAACCCGAGCAGCGTTACACGTGTTGTAAGATCAAGATAAAAGCCAATAGCAACACCAAACATGCTTAAAAAAAAGTGCCATAAAATTGTCCATCTTCTGCTTATTATTTTTTGAACGATCAAACGTTGCGGCTTATTAATGCGGTCAATATTCAAATCAAAATAATCATTGATAATATATCCTGCTGCAGCAATAAATACCGAAGACAGTATGAGTAAAAAAAAATGGAATGGGTTAAGGCTTGGTTTTTTATTGCTTGCAGCCAACAGCGGTTGCAATACGCAATACATAAACAGTAATTGTGTTATGGCAATAAAAAATAAATTAGGCCATCTTATTAAGCGAAAAAATGCGGTTATTAATTTCAGAAGAAAATTTTGGCTGCAAAATAACTAAAGAAAGAGTGTAAACGATGGAGATTATACAGAGGGAATATGTGTATCTGCCATCCACCTGCTTTGTAATTTCATTACTTTTTCAATTACATCTCTTACGCATCCATCACCCCCTTTAACGGGTGAAATATATTTTGAAATATTTTTAATTTCAGCAACAGCATCTGCAGGGCAGCAGGCCAAACCACAGTATTTCATTACTTCAAGATCAGGAATATCATCACCCATACATAAGATATCTTCTTTTTTTAAATTGAATTGAGCTGATAATTCCTGTAATTTCTTAAGCTTATTTTCAATATTCATAAACACATTGGATAGTCCTAATTTTAAAAGCCTTTCTTTTACCTGCGGGGAATTGCCTCCTGAAATGATAAAAATTAAATAACCTTTTTTAATGGCAAGCTGCAAGGCATAGCCATCTTTTACATGCATTTTTCTTATCATCAGGCCTCCGTCCATAATTAGCAGGCTGCCGTCAGTAAGTACTCCATCAATATCAAAAACAAAAGCATTGATGGTTTTAAAACTTTCAAGCATGTATTGTGTTTAGCCAAAACTATGTATTGGAATTTGAAAATATCAAAAAACGAAGAGGAAGAAATTTTTTAAAAAAATAACTAACATTTGTTCGGTTTATAAAAAATCTATATTTTGCACGTCTATTGACGTTTTTAAAAGTCAATCGGTTGCTTGCTCATAACAAATCCCATCGGTTCCCCGACGGGATTTTTTTTATGCTTATCATGGCTTGAGAATGCGGTTAAAAAAATTACTTAAAGCCTGTAATTACAGCTCCTGCAATTTTTTGTTTAAATTCATCCTGCTTTTGCTCCAAATAAATAACCAACCAATGCTGACATAAGCATGGCAAATGTTCCCCAGAAACAAATTCTTATTATTGACTTGCTGATTATTGAACCACCTGCTCTTGCTGCAATTGCACCGGAAAACGCGAGAAAAATTATAGAACAAGTGTATTGAAAATATATCATTTGTTTAAGTGGTGCAACAAAAGACACAAGTAACGGCAATAAACCGCCCGCAATAAATGAACAAGCCGATGCCAAAGCTGCCTGGAAAGGTTTTGCCTGCGTAATTTCATTAATACCTAATTCATCTCTTGCGTGTGCTGCTAATGCATCATGATTGGTAAGTTGAACAGCTACTTCCATGGCAAGCTGATGCGTAAGACCTCTTTTCTCATAAAGCTTAGCCAACTCTTTTAATTCAACTTCAGGCATTGCTTCCAGTTCTTTTTTTTCTCTTTTTAAATCGGCTGCTTCTACATCAGATTGTGAGCTTACTGAAACATATTCACCTGCCGCCATTGACAATGCTCCTGCTACCAGGCCCGCAAGAGTTGCCAGTATAACAGGATTTCTTGTTGTGCTGGCTGCAGCTACCCCAATCGCCAAACTTGTTGTTGAAAGTATTCCATCATTTGCACCCAATACTGCTGCTCTTAACCAACCACTTCGGTTTATATAATGTTTCTCAAGTTCCATGATATAAAATTATTGCTATGATGCCATTCTTAAAAGCATATTCTCTTTAAATTTTTACTGGGTAACTAAAGACTTGTTCACGCTCTTCAGATTCAAAAGTTTTATTCACGATATTATTTTTTTTTTGTTTAGCTGTTTTGGGCATATCATTCCTTTCATTTTCTGTTAACAGGCTTAAGTATTTGAACATAGTTTCATAAATAATACAGAGAAAATTGGTAACCAATACTTAACTTGTATTTTAAAAATCTAACTGTAATTTGAAACCTGCTAACGATTAAATCTGCTATATGAAAAAATATTTACTTCTCGCGTGTGTAACAATTTTAGTGATCTCAAATACTGCTTTACATGCTCAGAGTTGCAGTGCTGTTATCAGCGGCGGCAGTTGCACAGGCACTGAATTAACTGCTGATATCAACGGCGGCCCATTGGCAAAACTTACCTGGTTCGATTATACAAATAATGTGTTTGGCGCAGATACCATAAGTTCACAGGCAAGTATTTCCGTTGTGGCCGGTAATCATGGAACCGGATCATCCTCTAACCAGTTTGATTTTCCGGGAGGTGGAATTGCTATAGATAAGGCAGGCAATATTTATGTAGCGGATGTTGGAAATAATCGTATTCAAAAATGGGCTCCGGGAGCCGTAAGCGGTATTACAGTTGCCGGTGGTAATGGTGCAGGCAGCGCTGCTAATCAACTGTCAAGCCCAACCAATGTGTTTGTTGATGCAACCGGAAATGTGTATGTAGCCGATGCCGGAAATGCCCGCATTCAAAAATGGGCTCCGGGAGCCACAAACGGTATTACAGTTGCAGGTGGGAATGGTTCAGGTTCGTCAGCCAATCAACTCAGGGGACCACGAGCGGTGTATGTGGACGCCAATGGAAATATGTATATTGCAGACACCTATAATTACCGTATTCAAAGATGGAAGGCGGGTGCAAATAAAGGTGTAACAGTAGCTGGCGGAAATGGCGTTGGAAACGGTGCAAATCAGTTTTATTATCCTATTGACGTATATCTTGATGCTGCCAAAAATATTTATGTGGCAGATGCATTTACTGAGGATGCAAATTATCACCGGGTGCAAAAATGGGCTCCGGGTGCAACAAGTGGGGTAACCGTTGCTGGTGGAAATGGAGAAGGAGCTAATGCAAACCAGTTTGGTTATTTGCTTTCAATTTATGTGGATCCTGCAGGTACTCTTTATACAACTGATAATGGAGTGAGTGGGGCTCCTGTAAGCCGCGTGCAAAAATGGCTACCTGGTGCAAACAGCGGAATAACCGTGGCCGGAGGCCATAATAGCGGCTGGGATGTGCTAAGTTATCCAACAGGCATTGTGGTTGATAAGAATGGGCTTATCTATGTGTTTGACGGGCCCTATAGTCCAAAAGTACAAAAATATGTTCCTACTAGTGGCATCGTTGATAGCACTTATATTCCTTCGCATGCAGGTTCATATAGTGTTCAGGCTGTATTAAAAAACGGGTGTACCACCACCAGTAATACTTTAATTGTACGCGCTATTCCGCAAACACCCACTATATATACAACACAACCAAGAGGAAGAGGTAATCTTTGCGGTGGCGGCACTGATACTTTTTTTGTGTATGCGTCTGATGACATTACTAATTACACCTGGACAATTCCACCACCCTGCAGCCTGTTATCAAACTATAACGATTCCATTATTATATCTGTGCCAGCCGGATTTTCTTCAGGGAAATTAACAGTTAAGGGAAGTAATCTTTGCGGAATAAGCCAGCCTGATACACTCCGCATCTTAGGAAAGCCGGTGATGCCGGGCAGTATAAAAGGGCCAAAAAGCGTATATGCAAATCAGGCAGGCATCCCTTATAGCGTTGCCGACTTAGACAGTTATCATAATTGGATAGTACCAGAAGGTGCGGTTATACAATCTGGTCAGGGCACCGCCTCTATATCCGTAAACTGGGGCTCAGTTCCAGGTATCATTTCTGTCAATTCATATAATGAGTGCGGTGAATCTAATCAGCGCCGGGAAGCCCAGGTATCAATAAAGAGAGGGTTTGCTGAAATTAATGAACAGGCTATAAGCAACAGTTTGGCTGGTGCGTTCGTTTTTCCAAATCCTGTAAAAAACAACGCTTCAATAAAATTTACTGCGGTAAAACAAACAAATTCTGTTATTGAATTGCAGGATATGAATGGCAGAAAATTGTTGCAAAAAGAAATTACAACAAAACTAGGTTCAAATACTATTAGCCTTGATGTAAGCACTTATCCATCCGGTACATATCTTGTCACTATAAAAAATTCCGAAACAAATATAATCTTGAAACTCGCTAAGCTGTAAAGACTAAATAACAAAAGCCTGGCCGCATAGAATGCACAAATGCAGTTAGCAAGCTGATAGAAAATAAATTTGTGCAATCCCTATGCAACAAAAAAGAAGCTATAGATTTAAATTCATAACTGCTTAATTTTTAAGTCGAAGTTGACGGGGCCGAACCGTTGACCCTTTGCATGTAAGATATGAGTTCGGAGTATTTCTATTCGCAATGCATAATAGCACAGTTTTCACACTTGATAACGGCAATCATTTGGATATGGAGTCGCATGTTTATACTTACCTTTTAAAAGTAAATGTTTATTGTAATTCAAACGCAAGAAGAAACATTTATTTGCAGTAAATTTTGCCTATTTTTATTTTACATTTTAATTTCAACCCCTGCTTATGAAAAAACAAGTTCACATAGTTGAAAACATTTTTAAAGGCGAAGGAAATTATATACACACAAAAATAGATCGTGTGTTTTGGGATAAGAAAAAAGCGGAAGAGTATGCAGAAAAAGAAAATACAGTAAGTAAAGAACACGAAAACAAGGCGGGTGAATTCAGGGTAAAATCATATCCAATTGTAGATTTTCCTGCAAAGCAGTAAAACGATTAGCATTACAGCTTCACTTATTAATTTATGAAAGAAGTTATAACAGTTAGCACAGCAGACAAGGTAACAATTACAATCTTTACAAAGCATATTACACATATTGAACATGCGAGCAATGGGTGCATAATTTATGTAAGTTCCGCGACTCAGAAAACAGGTATTGCTACAAACCTTACATGGCAGGAGTTTGTGAACCTGTTAGCATTGAAGTAAGCTGTTATCAATAAACTTTATTTCACCTCCAGTAATAAAACACACTAAGCCATCGCGGCATAAATAAGACTACTTTTCTAAAAGATTGTATCGGAATTCTGTCGAAGTCTTAAAATAATAAAGAGCTACATCATTTGTAACTCTTTTATTTTCATAGTGGGAGTTGACGGGATCGAACCGCCGACCCTCTGCTTGTAAGGCAGATGCTCTAAACCAGCTGAGCTAAACTCCCTTTTTATCGGGCTGCAAATATATGTGCTGAATATTTCTGCTCAAAGTTTTTTCTTTTTAGAAATGGTCCTTATTTCCATGCAATAAAAGTGCAATCTGAAATTTTTTTAAAATCTTTTGTTATCGTTAAACCATCTTTATAAATCGTCGTCTGCCCTCCGTCCTTCTGCTGTGGTTTAATCGCTGCTCCTGTTACTTCACTAACACATAACCACATGAAGCACCTGTACTTTTTTCCTATAATTAAAAGTAAAAAATATGAAATGTAAACTTAACAAGGTTTTGCCCGCTGCTGCGTTTTTGTGTATTGTTTTAGCTTCCTGTAAAAAAAACGATCAGTTAACTCCTGCATCTCCGTCACAGGCAACAATTGAATCACTGCTACTCACCGCCAGCAACACTATTACAAACGGTGGCAATCAACAGAATGAGGCAATATCAGATGTAATGGGAAGCAGTGTAATAATGTCGGGTGATTCATCTGATTGTCGGATAGCTACATTTAACCCTTCACGAACAGTTTATCCTCATCTTAAAACCATTGATTTTGGAAGTGGTTGTTTAAGTCCTGATGGAATTATGCGAAGCGGTAAAAAATTAATTACCGTTTATGCAGATTGGCAAATTGCGCCTGCAGGTACATTGATAAGCGAAGAAACTTTTAGTAATTTTTATGTTGACAGCATCAATGTTTCAGGTAATGTAAAAATTTATATAGATACAGCTGCATCACCGGGTCCGCTGGCTTTAAAAATTGTAGCCAATAAAACATTTACCGATTCAAAAGGTAATACTTCAACTTTTATTTCAACTGATTATTGCTTACAAACAGCCGGTAATTCTACTACTACAAAAGCAGATAATGTTTACCAGGTAACCGGAAGTGCATCAGGCACCGAAGTATTAGATGGTTCACTGGCAGTAAGCTGGACATCCCAAATTGATCCTTCAAATCCTGTTATTAAAATGGGTGATTGCATGTATCGTTCAAAGGGTAGTCTTATGATTCAATTAACTTTAGAGGGAAGCTCAGTATTTAATGAATATCTTAATTATGGTGATGGCGCCTGCGATAACAACGCCACCTTAACAATTAACGGTGGCACACCGCAACAGGTAACACTTCCTTTGCGTTTTTGGCCATTAAGTTTATAATCAAAAAACAACAACTTTTTTAAGGGGCATTTGTTTTTGAAAGCAAATTGAATTTTTCAGTTTGCTTTCTGCTTTAAAATCAACTTATGCATCTATTGTGGAAAACGATTTTTAACAGCATCTTTCTTAATTTTAACTTTGAATTGGATTATGAAATTTACGCAGCCTCATCTTGATAAATTACAGCAAATACTTTCTGAAAGCGAATACAGCATCCGCTATGAACGCGGAACTTTTCAAAGCGGCTGGTGCCTGCTTGAACAAAAAAGAATTGTAGTGCTCAACAAATTTCTTGATACAGAAGGGAAAATCAATACACTACTTGATCTTATTCCCCAGGTACAAATAGATTTTGATAAACTTACACTAGAAAGCCAAAAACTTTATACAGAAATAACGAGTAAAGAACGTCAAACAACCATGCAATTTTAAGCTAACTCAGCATGATGAATTAGATTTGCTTGTGTCTCTTAATTTAAAGATTACATTTCTTGGTTCAGGTACCAGCACCGGTATTCCTATGATCGGTTGCAGTTGCGCCGTTTGTACATCATCCAATCCAAAAGATAAAAGATTGCGCTCAAGTATTTTGGTTGAATCGCCAACCACGGCAATTGTTGTAGATACCACGCCGGATTTCCGTTATCAAATGTTGCGCATACATAATACTAAACTTGATGCTGTTCTTTTTACACATCCGCATAAAGACCATATTGCAGGCCTGGATGATATTCGTGCGTATAATTTCTTTCAGCAAAAACCCATGGATGTTTATGCCAATGCTTTAACTACTGAAGCATTAAAGCGTGAATTTGCTTATGTATTTGCAGAAAAAAAGTATCCCGGTATTCCGCAAATAAACCTGCATACTATTAATGAAACGCCTTTTAATATCGGTGATATAAACGTGCTGCCGTTTACTGTTTGGCATCATAAAATGCCGGTATTAGGATACAGGTTTAAAAACTTTACTTATATTACCGATGCAAACAGAATAGATGAACCGGTAAAAGAAAAAATTAAAGGCTCTGATGTTATCGTTTTAAATGCTTTGAGAAATGAACAACATATTTCTCATTTTACTTTAAGCGAAGCAATTGAACTGGTGCATGAACTAAAAATACCAAATGCATATTTTACGCATATCAGCCACCAGTTAGGCAAACATGATGATGTTGAAAAAACTTTACCACCGGGCATTCATCTTGGTTATGACGGATTGGTGTTGCATGTTTAATTTTTCAACTCGGCTTCATGCAAAAAAATACTTGGAAAGAATGGTTTGTTTTTACCAAACGCGACAGGAATGCTGCCACTATTCTTCTTACTCTTATTGGCTTAATTATCCTGCTTCCTTATTTGCTGCCCGAAAAAAAATTGCAAATAAGTATTGATGAAGATCTGCAACAACAGCTTGATCAATATCAGCAGAATCACCCGGCAGGAGAAAATCCATCTTACATTGCTGCAACCGATACTGTAATTAATGATACTGCAAAAACAACATTGTTCTTTTTTGATCCGAATACTTTAAGCGAAGAAGGCTTTGTAAAACTTGGCCTGCCGCAAAAAACAATTCATACAATAATTAATTACAGAAGCAAAGGCGGGTATTTTAAAACGCCGGAAGACATCCGCAAAATTTACGGACTTTCAAAAACTGACGCAGACAGGCTTATTCCTTATATTAAAATTGCATCAAACACAAAACAAAAAGAAGAAACTGAATATAAGCAGCCTGTTGCAAACACTACAGCACATCAATACAGAAAAATAAATATTAATACTGCAACTGCTGAAGACTGGAAAGCATTTCCCGGCATTGGTGATGCAATAGCTAACCGCATCGTAAAATTCAGAACAAGTGTTGGCGGATTTAAATCAGTTGAGCAGGTAGGTAAAACTTATGGCTTAAACGATAGTGTTTATCAATTGATAAAGCCCTATTTATATTTGAAAGATTCCGTTACAACAAAACATTAAAAAATTTATTCGCATCAATAAATCTAATCATTAGTTTTGCACGCTAACAAATGTTAGTTTAATGAATATATTAACCGAAGAAATAACACAACAGGTTACAGAAACGGCCAAACAATTTACCGCTCAGTATATAAAGCCTTATGTAATGCAATGGGATGAATCGCAGGAATTTCCAGCGCATGTTTTACATGAAATGGGAAAGCTTGGGTTGATGGGTGTTTTAGTTCCGGAAGAATATGGTGGTTCAGGCTTAAGCTATTCAGAATATAAAGCGATCATTGAAGAAATATCAAAGGTTTGCGGATCAATCGGGTTAAGTTATGCGGCGCATAACTCACTTTGCACAGGTCATATTCTTGCATTTGGAAATGAAGAACAAAAGAATAAATACCTGCCAAAGCTTTCAAGCGGAGAATGGATTGGCGCCTGGGGTTTAACCGAACCAAACACCGGCAGCGATGCCGGCAATATGAAATGCACTGCAACTAAAAAAGGCAGTGATTGGATTTTGAACGGAACAAAGTCATGGATAACACACGGCAAAAGCGGCAATGTTGCCGTGGTAATTGCAAGAACCGGTGAAGCACGTACAAAAAATAATGCAACTGCTTTTGTTGTAGAGCGCGGAACGCCGGGTTTTTCAGGCGGAAAAAAAGAAAACAAATTAGGAATGCGCGCCAGCGAAACTGCAGAAATGATTTTTGACAATTGTATTATCCCGGATGAAAACAGGTTGGGCAAAGTTGGTGATGGTTTTAAACAATCAATGAAAGTATTAGATGGGGGAAGAATTTCAATAGCGTCATTATCTCTTGGTATAGCTAAAGGCGCTTTTGAAGCTGCTGCAAAATATAGCAAAGAACGATACCAGTTTGACCAGCCGATTGCAAATTTCCAGGGAATAAGTTTTAAGCTGGCAGATATGGCAACAGAAATTGATGCTGCTGATTTGCTTACACTGCGTGCCTGTGAATTAAAAAATAATCACCAGCCTGTAACACGTGAAGCAGCAATGGCAAAATATTATGCAAGTGAGGTTGCTGTAAGAGTTGCCAATGAAGCAGTACAAATTTTTGGAGGCAATGGTTATACAAAAGAATTTCCGGTAGAAAAATTTTATCGCGATGCAAAGCTTTGCACTATTGGTGAAGGCACATCGGAAATACAAAAAATAGTTATAGCGAGAGAAACGCTGATGAAATTCTAATGGGGGTTTTAGTTTTAAGAAAGGTTGAGATAAATGCTCAGCCTTTTTTATTTGTTGTTAAATGCAGTATTATAAATCTCCCAACTGCGGACGTAATAAAATTTCTTCAACACAGGCCTGTGGTGAAAGCAGCGAAGCAGCATAAATCATCTTCGCAACATCGTCTGCTTCCATAATTCTATCGGGTTCTATACCTGTTTTACTCCAGCTATCTGTATATACTGCGCCGGGTATTACAGCCGTAACTTTTATATTGTATTGTTTTAATTCTTCGCGCAGGTTTTTTGCTAAGCCAAGCAAAGCAAATTTGCTGATGCTGTAACTGCCACCATTTTTATACGCCGCTACAGATGCTACAGAACACATATTAAATATATGGCCGCTTTTTGCTTCCATCATTTTTGATAAAACAGTGCGTGTTAAATAATACGCGCTGTACAAATTTGTTTCAAGCATTGTTTCAAATGTTCCATCTTTTTCTGAATGAATATTTCCCGGCAAAAAGCTGCCAGTATTGTTTATTAAAATATCCGGTGTTCCATACTGCAAACAAAAGTTTCCAAAATCAATTGCATTTTGTTTTTTGCTGATATCAGTTGCCATTGTTTTAATATTACAGTTTGCATTTTGCTGCAATAATTCCTGCTTCGTTGCGTTTAGCTGTTCTTCATTTCTTGCGCATAAAAAAAGATTATTTGCTGTACCCACAAATTTTTCAGCAATAGCTTTGCCTAATCCTTTTGATGCGCCCGTTATAATAACATTCATGGTTCAGATTTATTTTGCAGTTTTGCTGCGCAGTGCATCAACTGTACAAGGAGTGACACAACCGTGCTTAATAGCAATACTGCAGCTTGTTTACATAATACAAATCTAAATTGAGCGCAACAATAATGAGTTATAAACATTTATTTTTTGATCTTGATCATACGTTATGGGATTTTGAAGCGAATGCAAAAGAAACACTTTTGGAATTGTATGCTTTGCATGACCTGAAAACGAAAGGCGCAGATGATTTTGATTTATTTTTTAACCGCTACTCGTTTCACAATGAAAGATTGTGGGACAAGTACACCAAAGGATTTATAAAACAGGAAGAGTTGCGCTGGAAACGTGTTTGGCTTACATTGCTTGACTTTAAAATTGCGGATGAAAATTTGGCTAAAGAAATGTCTGCAGGATTTTTAGAAGGATTGCCAAATCGTAAAAACTTATTTCCTTACACAATTGAAATATTAGATTATTTAACACACAAAAATTACGTACTGCATTTAATTACAAACGGGTTTGAAAATATTCAGCATAGCAAATTAAAGCACAGTAATCTTACAAATTATTTTAAAGAAATAATTACATCTGAACAGGCCGGCAGTTTAAAACCAAACAAAGAAATTTTTGAATTTGCGTTGAATGCAACCAATGCAAATATTAAAGACAGCATTATGATTGGTGATAATATTGAAGCCGATATTAAAGGCGCTATGAATGCAGGCTTAGATACAGTTTTTGTGAATCATTTACGCGCCGAAACTGATGTAAAACCAACGTATATTATTTATCATTTAAAGGAGCTGGAAGATATATTTTAAAGATGTTTTTAGAATTGAATGTAACTTTATGTAAAGCTTACAACATGAATTGGAAACAATATATAATCTCAGATCCTGAAATTTTGTTTGGTAAACCTGTAATTAAAAATACAAGAATACCAATTGATTTATTGTTGGAAAAACTTGCAGCAGGCGTTACAAAAAATGAATTACTTCAGGCATATCCAAGACTAACTCCGGATGATATACAAGCATGTTTATTATTTGCTGCTGAAAGCGCTAAACATGAAAAAGTATTGGCAATCTAATGCCGGAAATTTTTCAAATAGTTATTGATGAAAGTGTTGATTATGCAATAGTGCAGACACTTAAGCACACCAGGTTTTCCATAATTTCTATCTCTGACGAGACACCTTCAATACCTGATAAACAGGTTCTTGAAATAGCTTACGCACATAACGCATTGCTTATAACGGAAGACAAAGATTTTGGTGAGCTCGTATTTCGTTTGCAATTAAAACATAAGGGAATTTTATTGATTAGAATGATTAAAGCTAAATCATCAGAGAAAGCTGATGCAGTTTTAAAAGTAATTGAGATGCATTTTAATGATATGATTGATAATTTTAGTGTTTTGGATAATCTAAAACTAAGGATCAGAAAATAATTTTATGGCTGAAGACTTAAACGTTATACAAGGAACAAAAGAAGAACAATACAAATCTTTATTACCACAGATAAAGGCTTTGATTGAAGGAGAAACATATCTGATAGCAAACCTTGCCAATGTTGCCGCAGCATTAAAGCAACAATTCAATTGGTTGTGGATTGGTTTTTATCTTGTAAAAAATAATGAATTGGTTGTTGGCCCGTTTCAGGGACCGGTTGCATGTACCAGGATTAAAAAAGGTAGGGGTGTTTGCGGTACAAGCTGGGCTGAATTCAAAACAATTATTGTAGATGACGTTGAAAGATTTCCCGGCCATATTGCTTGCAGCAGTTTGTCCAGATCTGAAATTGTTGTTCCCGTTATAAAGAATAATGAAGTTGTTGCAGTGTTAGATGCAGACAGTGAATTACTGAATCATTTTAATAAAACAGATCAGCAATATCTTGAAGCGATACTAAGTGAAATTAATTTTGATTGAAGGATGCAATTACTGTAACGCCGCTTTTAACTGCCTGGCCAAGCTGCACTTCAATAATTGCGTTTAAAGGCAATAAAACATCAACGCGGCTTCCAAATTTTATAAACCCAAATTCTTCGCCCTGTTTAAAAATTTTACCTGGAATTGCATAATTACAAATACGTTTTGCCATAGCGCCGGCAATTTGTTTTACCAGAATAGCCCCGTTTAAATTTTCTAAAACAATACTGTGCCTTTCATTCAGTAACGAAGATTTAGGATGCCATGCTACAAAATATTTTCCTTTATGATAATGATTATAAATAACAGTCCCATCCACTGGTATACGGTTTACATGCACATTTACAGGGCTCATAAATATGCTAACCTGTATACGCTGGTCATGAAAATATTCTTCATCTTTTACCTGCTCAATTACTACAACTTTACCATCAGCAGGGGCAACAATTTTATCTTCTGAAAAAGTAAGCGTACGCTTAGGTATGCGAAAAAAAAGTATAATAAATAAAAATGCAGCAAAGCTTATAATGAATATTGAATAAGCAACCCACAGCATATTATCGGCAAAAAAATAAAAGCAAAGTATATTAATAACAACAAAAATTAAAGCGCCTATTCCAATTATTCTATATCCTTCACGGTGAATTGTCATAACAAAAATTACTGCAAACCAACACAAATTTTTCGATGAAATTTATAATAAGTGATGAAATTTATACTGGCTACCTTCGCATGTATATAGATACAATTGGCTAGGAAAATAGTTTTACGTACAACCAAACAAATATTGTCGCAAACAAAAGTGAATCAAACCTGTCTAAAAACCCACCATGGCCGGGCATAATATTTCCGCTGTCTTTTACACCAGCCATTCGCTTTAATTTGCTTTCAAACAAATCACCGAGTATTCCTGCAATACATGTAATGGTTGAAATAATAATAAGTTGTAAAACATCTGCATTTAAAAAAAAATATCCGCAAACAGTAATGGTTGTTATTGCAAGCAACATACCACCAATTGTTCCTTCCCATGTTTTTTTTGGAGAGATGGAACTAAGAGGCGTTCTGCCAATTAATGATCCAACGATATAAGCCATCGTGTCATTTATCCAAATGGTGATAATTACAAGCAATGGTAAAATCAAGCCGAGATCAATGCCAAAAAAGTTTCCAAAGATCATTCCTTCTGATCGCAGATCCATCATGCAACCGCAACTGAATGATATATACAACAAACCGGCAAGCGAAATAAGTAAGGCTTTTACGTTAAACTTCCGGATCAATAAAATTTCAATCAGCAGCAGCGCAACTACGGCTGCCAGCATAATATACCACCCTGCATTGCTGAGCTTTATTTGTGTGATTGTATATGCATCATTTGTCATCCATAACATAAATCCCCAACCCGCAAGCATAATACTATAAGCATGTACAACAGGAATATTTTTGTATGACGTATCAATTTTGCCTGCAAGTTTTTGATACTCGTGCCAGCATCCAAAATGAATAATTGAAAACAGCAAAAGAAAAGACCAGTGATTAATTAATAAACCGCAAAGCATTACAATTACAAATACAATTGAGGTAAGCGTTCTGGTTTTAAATGTTTGCAGGTTAAATGCCATAAGTATAATTAAAAATGAAGATAACTGAAACTGTTATTATTTTTAAAGCATGAATGCAATCGGCAATTTAATATGGTTAATCTTTGGAGGCTTTTTTTCTGCAATAGGCTATTTTGTAATGGGTTTTGTTTTTTGTGTAAGCATCATCGGAATTCCGTTCGGTATTCAGTGTTTTAAAATTGGATTGCTGGTGTTATTTCCTTTTGGGAAAAAAGTAGTTACCAATTCATCTTCAGGCGGCTGTCTTACACTTTTGTTTAATTTAATCTGGATCGTTACCGGGGGATTATATACAGCGTGTGTTCATTTGGTTTTTGCAATATTACTTTTTATAACCATTATCGGAATCCCGTTTGGCAGGCAACATTTAAAATTAGTTGAGCTAACATTAGCGCCTTTTGGAAAAACAATTGTTGATGCTTAGATTTAATTCAGTTGATAGAATAAATATGCAAGCCATCAGGTTTTAAAACATACAAATTATTTAAAGCCTTTTGCAACTTTTTTGCGTCGTTCATTATTGGGTTTAGCGGGTAAGTACTTTCGGTAAAAAGGTCAATATTATAAATATGTATTGCTGTATCCTCAAACCCTAAAATTGAATTTTTAATTACCTGTACATTTGTCCAGTTTAGCGGCGCTATGCTTTGTTTTAAAGCACCATAATAATCAAATAAAAAAAATTAATGACAAAGGCGATTCTGTTGCAGTGGCAAACGCATTAAAAAGATTTGGTGATATTTATTCAATGGATGTAAGTAACTCATTAAAAATTGCCGTTTACTATAAAGATTTTACCACAATTGTTGTATTAGACCGCTTTCTAAAAAATATAAATACAATTGATCTGCGCAAATATGGAATATTGCAGGCAGAGGCGGTTGCGGTAAGCTATGACAATAATTACTGGGTTTTTGATGAAGTAGAAAACAAGCTTAAAAAAATTGAT
>JABDGW010000013.1:4343-51889 GCA_013285855.1 Bacteroidota bacterium | reverse complement strand
GAAGATTCAGTTATGTATTGCGTGGTATTATCTTTATAAAAATCTTCAAGCTCCTGTTGGGCAGCGCTCATTTTCACCATATCCTTTTGCCAGTATTCAGGATTTAATTCAAGCGCTACCATATCTGTACGCTGAATGGCATTATAAAATGAATCACTTAAATGAAAAGCCATTTTATTGCTTACATGCATTGTGCCGAACAGGTAAGATGGTTTTTTTAAGCCATTTCCGCTTATTTCCCAAAAAAGAGAAGGATATTTTGCGGGTTTAGAATTTTGGGCGAACGTGTTATTAAAAGATAAAAACCACAGGAAAAGAACAATAATATTTCTCTGCATCAGGAGCAATAATTTCAATGCCGAAGATAAAGTTTTAAGGTGATAATTAATTTTCACACGCAATCATTTGCTATCTTTTACAATTTAATTTCTATAAGATAAGTTTTTTAAATTACTTTTGCAGCCTTTAAATTTTTCCAAAGCATACGTTTCAACCGCCCCGTAAGGCGGAAGCGGTTTGAATGTATCATTAAACTTTGAACTGACACATGAAACTTTCACAATTCCGTTTCGATCTTCCTCTTAATCTTATAGCTCAAAACCCTACAAAACGCCGCGAAGACAGCCGCATGATGGTTGTGCACCGCAAAACCGGGGAAATAGAGAATAAGCATTTTAAAGATATCCTGGATTATTTTGATGATAAAGATGTTTTTGTAGTAAATAATACAAAAGTTTTTCCGGCACGCATGTATGGCCGCAAAGAAAAAACCGGCGCACGCATTGAAGTTTTTTTATTGCGCGAATTGAACAGGCCTAACCGCCTTTGGGATGTAATTGTTGATCCTGCGAGAAAAATTCGTGTTGGCAATAAATTATATTTTGGCGAAAACGATGAGTTGGTTGCTGAGGTAATTGATAACACTACAAGCCGCGGCAGAACCATCCGTTTTTTGTGGGAAAGTGACGAAAACAGCTTTCGAAATATGCTGGAATTTTTAGGAGAAACTCCATTGCCAAAATACATCAAGCGCAAGCCTGATGAAGAGGACAGGGAACGTTATCAAACTGTGTATGCAAAAAATGAAGGAAACACTTACCTGGATTTATATATCTATCAAACAGGAAGAAAATTTGGCAAGCTGGCCGGCGGTGTTGAAGATTATTATCAAACCCAAAAAATTTTATTTGAAGCTTATGCTGCGATGGCAAAAGAAAGATTGAAAAAGACAATTGATGTAAGCCGCGAATCAAATGTTGATATTGATAAAAAAATTCAGGAGGCATACCGCCGCGGAGATCTTGACCTGCTTGATTCGCTTGAACGCATATCATTTAATTCGCCCGCATACATTGATAAATTTTTGTATGAACGCAATAAGATACAAGCCAATTCAATTGATACATTAATTAAACAGCGCAGCATTTTTGTTGGCGTTGGCGCTGCACATTTACCAGGCAGTAAAGGCGTGATTGAATTGCTGCGTAAAAAAGGATATTCGCTTCGGCCTATTTTTATGCAGGACAGAGATGCTACGGCGAAAGAATCAGTTGAAAAATTAAAAGTGCCTGTAAGCTTTAACAGCGTTACTACTAATGATGGTTTTATAAATGTACAAATGCCCGGGCCATTGTATAAAATGCCTGCATCAAATTTAAATAATGCAAATGATAACTGGCAATATGCCGATATGGATAACGGCGCTTACTATATGCTTACAAGGGTTAAAACACATGCCGGTTTGCTTAATCAAAACACTAACGAGGTTTTAAAAAAAACAGACAGTTTGTTATATGAAAATATTCCTGGTAAGATCATCAGCAAAAAAAACATAGAAAAAAATGGTTATAAAGGTTTTGATATTTTAAACAGAACACGCCGCGGAGATTTGCAGCGTTATAATATTTTTATTACACCTTTTGAAATTCTTATTTTTAAAATGAGCGGCACTGATGATTATGTAAATGGCGATGAAGCGGCAATGTTTTTTAATTCAATCATCATTAAACAAAAGCTCCCAGCTTCCCTGAGTTTTATTGATTCATCTGCAGGTTTTCATGTTCACTTTCCGCAATTTCCACAGGTGAACAAAAACATATATAATGCCGATGGCATTGATAAATGGGAGTTTGAAGCCAATGACAGCATTAGCGGAAATGCGTACGCTGTTTATAAAAAAGCAGTTACTAATTTAAGCTTTATGGAAGAAGATACGTTTGACCTGAGCCTTATTGAACAAAGCTTAAAATCGTCTGAAATTATTGATAAAGAAATTTCAAGAAGTTTTAGAAAAGTTGGTGAATATGATGCGTTGAAAATGCAGTTCGCTTCAAAGAACGGAAATTATATATATGCTGAAGCTGTATTAAAAGGGCCTCAATATTTTTTGCTTACACAAACAAGCCCTAAAAAAAATAACGCAGACACCTCATTTTTTAATTCTTTTGGCTTTAATGGTATACAGTATGCTTCTTCAACGTTGTATACAGATACACTGCTTGATTTCCAGGTAAGAACTCCAATAAAACCTGCGCTTGATTCATCGCTTAGCAATATCATGTATGAAGTTTTACATGATGAAAATTTTGTTGCTCATATACAGGGAGAAAATTACTGGCCGAAAAATCAGTATGCTATGTTTAAAAGCGATTCAAGCAATGAATCAGTGCTGGTAAGCATGTATGAATATCCCAAATATTATCATGCTAACGATTCTGCTGCATTCTGGAAAAAGCAATTAAATTTCGCCAATACTGATGTGTATGTTTATTCAAAAATGCCGATAAAACCCTGCGACTCCTGTGAAGGTTATAAGATTTATTGGAGAGATACAAATACGGTACGCCAGATTATCAATTACAAAATTTTAAAAAATAACAGGCTGTACAATTTATATGCAATTACGGATACTAACAATACACAAAGTAGCTTTATAAATGATTTTTTTAAAACGTTTACACCACTAGATAAAAACGGCCCGAGTATTTATACAAACAAGATTAATGCTTTTTTTGTTGATTTATACAGCAAAGATTCTCTTACAAAGGCAGGTGCAAGAAACGCAATTTCCAATATATACTACGGTGATAAAAATATTGACAGGATCGTAAACTTTATTAATAATTTAAATTACAATCAGCAGGATTATTTTGCAATGAAACAAAAGTTCATTGCAGAATTAGGATATATTGATGACAGTTGTTGTACTGATAAAGTGGTAGATGCACTTGAAAATATTTATAAAAAAACAGCAGACACAGCTTATTTTCAAAACGAAGTTTTTTGGGCGCTTCAAAACCTGGAAACAAAAACATCCTACAATTCTCTTAAAAATCTTTTGTTACAAGACCCGCCTTTGTTTGATGATTATAATGACTACAGCAATTTTTTTGAAAAATTTGAAGATTCGTTACAGTTAACACGTTCGTTATTTCCTGAAATTTTGCAGCTTACAACTATCGAAGATTATAAAGAACCGGTAATAGATCTTTTAACAACATTGCTTGACAGCGGCTACATGCAGGCGAAAGATTATGAAGCATATTTCAGCAAGATTTATTTTGATGCAAAGATTGAAATGAAAAAGCAGCAAAACGCTGAAGAAAAATTATTGCAACAGCAATCTCAAAAAAATTTTAATGAAGATAAACCTGATGATAATAGCTATTCAACTGATAATTATGAAGCAACAGATGTGGACAAATACGCCGAATTAATTTTGCCTTTTTATGACTCTGTTGAAGCGCTGCCCAAATTTTTCAATCGCCTGCTGCAATCTAGAGATACGGCGTTGCAGGTAAGCACTGCGGTTTTACTTATAAAAAATCATAAACACGTTGCTGATTCTGTGTTAAGCAATATTGCATCAAAAGATAATTACCGCGGCCAGTTGCTGAAAGCGCTTGAAGAAATTAATCGTACCGACCTGTTTCCCTTAAAATATAAAAAACAGGACTTGATTGCCCGTTCTTTATTATCAGGTGATTCCGAAAAAACAGAATTTTCAGAAATAGAACCTGAAGGAAAAACGCTTGTAACGGTTAAAGGAGAAAAAGGTTATGTATATTTTTTCAGGTATAAAACAAAGAAAGATGATGATTGGCAAATAGGTATTAGCGGCCTGCAACCCGAAAACTTAAAAGAAGTAAGTACAAACAATGTGCTTACTGTAATGACGAACGAAAAGCTTTCTGATGATAAGCCAATAGCAGATCAGTTTAATGAACAGTTATTACGATTAATTTTAAAACAGCATAAAAGCGCTGCACATTTTTTTGAAGATGATGAAAGCTCTTATGACAATTATGATGATTATCAAAATTACCTGCACTAAATTAGTATTGCATGCACACATATGCTACAGATAAATTTTCCCGGTTATAACTTTCGTATAAAACAGGAACAAAACAAGCAGTTGATTTTTGATGAGGTGCGCCGTATTTGGGTTACGCTAACACCTGAAGAATGGGTAAGGCAAAATTTTTTGCAATACCTGATACAGGTAAAACAATATCCTTCATCAGTTATTTCTGTAGAAAAAATTATTAAGGTAGGCGAGTTGAAAAAAAGATATGATATTGTAGTGTATAATAAAGATAAACCATGGATAATTGTGGAATGTAAAGAAAGCAATACACCCATCAATGCTGCTGTAATAGAACAAGTGCTCAGGTATAATTTAGCGTTATCAATAAAATATTTTATTGTAACTAATGGCAACCAAAGTTTCGCTTATGAAGTTTCAAAAAATTTATTTAAAGAGCTGGATGACTTGCCAGAATATAATTTCAATTGAACTTGCCTTATATAAATAATTTACTAAATTGCCCGACATACATAAAAAAAATTATGAGAAAATTCTTCCTCCTGTTGCTTTTAACACCATTGTTTACACAAGCACAAAATCAACCCTCAGCAGCGTATTTTAAAAATCTTATTACAAAAAATGCTGCCGCAATAGGAATTGCGCAAAACGATCTTGGTAACTGGAGAGTTGCAGATGCACATTTAGACCAGCGTATAAATGTTATATATATGCATTTACAACAAACTTATGGTGGTATTGATATAGGCGGTGCTATAAACAGTCTGGGTTTTAAAAATGAAAAATTTATCACCGGCAATTTTGCTGCAATTGAAAATCTTTCAACTTCTAACAAAAATATTGCACCAGCTATAGATGCAAAAGCTGCATTAATTAATGCAGCACAATCAGTGGATTTGCGAATAAAAGCTCCTTTGATTACTTTAAAAACAATTGCAGAAGAACATACTTACCAGTTTGATAAACTTGGCATTTCTTATAACGAAATACCGGTTAGGCTAATATGGTATCATCCTGAAGATAAACCAAATGAATTGCAATTAGCATGGCAGGTAATGATTTCATCCTATATAAATAATGCTTTATGGAATATAACAGTTGATGCAGTTTCAGGAAAAATTTTAAATAAAGCTAATTTAACTGTTTACGAAAAATCAAATAACAATATTAAAAAACCGCATCAGTTAATTATATATGAAGATGCCCAGCAGCAATCTTCAAACGCTTCTGTACAGGATTTGAAGGACATAAATTCAGCAAAATATAATGTAATTGCCTATCCGCATGAAAGCCCGTTGGTTGCTTCTCCGAGTTTGGAAACTAATCCATGGACAAGAAATCATGATCAAAATGCAAATACATTAAAATGGAATAGCAATGATACTACCGATTATAAAATTGTACGCGGTAATAATGTGTTTGTGCAGCAGGATCTGGATTCTAATAATAATACGCCGGGTTTTTCGGTATCATCAACAACCAATCCCCCTGATCTTACTTTTGATTTTATATTTAATCCAAACGCCGTTCCTACGGAAGATCCTTCATTTGGCGAAACAAATTTGTTTTACTGGGATAATCTTATGCATGACCTGAGTTATCAATATGGCTTTGATGAAGGTGCAGGTAATTTTCAATCAAACAACTTAAGCCGCGGTGGTAAAGGAAATGATTTTGTATATGCTGATGCGCAGGATGGCGGCGGAAAGGGAACTCATATTGATAATGCCAACTTTGCTACCCCTGCCGATGGTTCAAATCCGCGTCAACAGATGTATATGTGGTTTGCAAATCTTTTGAAATCTTTTTTCATTAATAGTCCGGCAAGCTTTAAAGGAGGAAAACCAGCAGTTGAAGGAAATGTAAGCACAACCAACAAGCTTTCGTTAAAGGGACCAATCACTTCAGACATAGTTATATTTAAAGATGCCTTACATCCTGATTCAAGCACTGCATGCGGAAACGCTGGAAATGCTTCAGAGCTAGCAGGCAAAATAGCTTATATAGATAGAGGCAGCTGTAATTTTACAGTAAAGTTTCACAGTGCACAGTCAGCAGGTGCTAAGGCAATAATAGTAGGAAATGTTGCACCTAATGATCCTAGATATATCCCTGTTGGCGGCGCTTCTGATACACGTGGTAATGTGTTACTGACTATGAGTGCAACTCCGCTTGATAACTCCATTACTATACCAGGTGTATTTATTCAGTATGATACAGCAAAAAAACTAAAAACTTACGGCTCCGGAAATGTAAATACTACTTTACAATTTACCCCGCAAATAGACGGGGAATTAGATAACACAATTCCTACACATGAATATACTCATGGCATCTCTAACCGGTTGGTTGGCGGCCCTCAAAATGTAAGCTGTTTGCAAAACTTAGAACAGATGGGTGAAGGATGGAGCGATTGGTATGCTTTAATGATAACTGAAAACTGGGGTAATGCTACTATATCAGGCAATCATATAAGAGCTATTGGCAATTACGCCGCAGGTCTTGATAGTGACAATACAGGAATCCGCGTTTATCCATACTCCACAAATTTCATTTATGATCCGTGGACTTACGATTCATTAAAGGCCTTGAAGGGATCATTTCTTAACCCGGCCGACCCACATACAATTGGTGAAATGTGGGCATCAATGCTTTGGGATATGACATGGGACCTTGTAAAAGATTATGGTATAAGCCAAAATATTTTTGATGCAACTGGTAATGGCGGAAATATTATTGCTTTAAGCCTGGTTACAGAAGGTTTCAAATTAACCAAATGCAACCCTGGCTTTGTTGATGCAAGAGACGGAATACTTAAAGCAGACACTTTATTATATGGCGCAAAATATAGCACAGAAATCTGGAAAGCCTTTGCAAAACGCGGGCTTGGTTACAGCGCAAAACAAGGCGTTTCAAGCAATACAAATGATGGGGTGCCTGCATATGACCTTCCTTTAACCTTGCCGGTGAATTTTGGAAACTTTACAGCAGAAAAACAAGGCAGCAGCGCTTTATTAAAATGGACTACAGAACAGGAATCCAACACCGATAAATTTGTTGTAGAAAGAAGTGTGGATGGAAAAACATTTATTTCTATTGGTGAAGTAAAAGCTGCAGGCAATAGCACACTCGAAAAGTCATATCAATCCACTGATCAATATCCTGTAAAAGGCGATAACATTTACCATATTAAAGAAGTAGATAAAGATGGCAGGTTTAATTATTCTGAAATACGTTCTTTAAATTTTTCAGATGTAAAACCTTCTATAAAGATTTCACCAAATCCTGCAACTGATCTTGTAACAATTAATCTTCCTGGCAATAATCAAAACCTTACAATAAGATTATTAAGTAATACGGGGCAGCTTATTGGCAATTATGTAATGAATAATGAAGTGTATAAACTTGATGTTTCAAAACTCGCAGCCGGCGTGTACAACATAATTATTAATGGCAATGGTTATTCAACAAAATATAAACTGATCGTTCAATAAACAAAGTAATGAGTGAAAAAAGGCTGCCATAAAATGCAGCCTTTTTTATTTATCATTTTATAGATACTGTTTTAAATTAACAAGTTTCTTTTGCAATCTTTTTTACATTTACAGTAATTAAAATTCTTCTTATTGTATGAAAAAAATCTTATTAATAATTGTTTGTACTTTTTTAATTGTAAATCTTAAAGCGCAAAATCCTATTTACTATTTATTCATTGGCACTTATACTGATGGCGGCGCGAATGATGGAATTTATATATATCGCTTTAATCCAAACAAAGGCGAAGCCACTTTTGTAAGCAAAACAAGTGGTGTAGAAAATCCTTCATGGTTATGTGTTTCAAAAGATGGAAAATTTGTTTATGCTGTTAATGAAAACAGCGGTGGAAAGCCGGGCGAAGTGAGTGCGTTTGCTTTTGATAAAAAGAAAGGAGAACTTACATTTTTGAACAAGCAGCCAACTGATGGTTTTTCCCCGGCGCACATTACCATTGATGACCAGGGAAAAAATGTTATAACAGCAAATTATAATGGTGGCAACATAACCGTTTTTAAAACAAATGCTGATGGTTCAATTCAGCCACATGCACAACTTATTCCGCACGATGGTTATGGCGTAAATGTACAGAGGCAGGAAATGCCGCATCCGCATGAAGTTGTTTTTTCGCCTGACTACAAATATTTGTTTTCGCCAGATCTTGGCAACGATAGATTATATCAATATAAATTCAATGGTGCCGATCCAAACAATGTGCTTACAGAATCAGATTCGCCTTATTACACAATTGATGATGGTTTCGGTCCGAGGCATTTTATTTTTAGCCCAAGCGGAAAGAATGCTTATTTGATCAATGAGCTGTCAGGCCAGATAAATGTATATAATTATAATGATGGCAAACTGAATCAAATACAAACAATTGCATCAACAGCAGCTGGTGATAAAAACGACAGGGGCAGTGCTGAAATTGGTATTACACCAAACGGTAAATTTTTATATACAAGCAATCGCGGCATTTCCAATAATATCGCTTTATACAAAGTTCAGACTGACGGAACATTACTTGCAAATGGTACGCAGGCAGTAAATGCAAATCCACGTGGTTTTATGGTTGATCCAACAGGTCATTTTTTATTGGTGGCAAGCCAGAATAATAATACCATCCAGATTTTTGTCATCAATAAAAATTATGGATTATTAGAGAATGGAAGCACATTAATTCCCGATGTTCAAAAACCTGTTTGTTTACAAATGATTCCTATAAATTAGCAGGAGGTTTTCTCAAAACAAAGTCTGCACACCATGCGTAATTTTAAACTCATGTTGCAGCAACCATTTTTTGCGCCATACTCCGCCGGAATAACCAACCAGGCTTTTATCGCTGCCAATAACACGATGACATGGAATGATAATCCCTATTTTATTTTTTCCATTGGTTGCAGCAACGGCGCGTATAGCTTTTTCGTCCCCAATCAAGCGGCTTAATTCAAGATAAGATAAAGTTTTGCCGTAAGGTATCTGGAGTAATTCGCCCCAAACTTTTTGCTGAAAAAAAGTGCCTGGCTGATGCACCGGAATCTCGAATACTTTTCTCTTACCACTAAAAAATTCTATCAATTGTTCTGTGCATTGATGCATGACTTCACTTATACCAGGCTCACCATGTTTCATTTGTTCAGGCTTATCAATAAAGCTTAGTTCAGCAATATAATGTTCTGTGCCGCCAATTTTAATTAAACCAATCGGGCTTTGATAATATGTATAGTAGAGTTCATCCATTTAGCTTATGGTTCATTGTTCATAGGTAATGGTTGATAGCTTTACATAGCAGGTTGTACATCACATCTTACATCTTACTTCTAACATCTTCAACCTATTTTCATTCCATTGGCAACTCTTCGTTCCGGTTGTAATAATACGACATTATTACTTTCATCATAAATACCTAACACAAGACACTCACTAAAAAAATTTGCTATTTGTTTTACAGGAAAATTTACAACAGCAATTACCTGTTTATTTAATAAATCTTTTTTAGCGTAATGAGCAGTTATTTGTGCCGATGAATTCTTTATACCAAGTTCACCAAAATCTATTGTTAACTGGTAAGCAGGTTTCTTTGCATTAGCAAAATCTTTTACGTCAATAATACTTCCGCATCGTATATCAATTTTTTCAAAATCCTGCCAGCTTATCATACATTTTGTTATTAGTGAATTTTGTTTTCAATTTGTAACCTCAAACAACCGTAATTTAAAAACAAAAAATAATATTTATGAAAAGACATGCAACAGCCGTTTGGAACGGTTCAGGCAAAGAAGGTAAAGGAACAGTAAGCACACAAAGTGGTGTTTTAAAAGAAACGCAATATTCTTATAATTCAAGATTTGCAGATGGCATTGGTACCAATCCTGAAGAGCTGGTTGCAGCAGCGCATGCAGGTTGTTTTACCATGAAGTTAAGTTTTGTTTTAGGCGAAGCAGGCTTTACACCAGATAGCCTGGAAACAACATCTAACATTAATTTTGAAAATGGTGTGCTTACAGAATCACATCTTATAGTAAAGGGAAAAGTACCTGGCATAAGTAAAGAAAAATTTGACGAAAGCGTAAAAAATGCTGAACAAAATTGTCCAATCAGCAAAGCGCTGAATATGAAAATAACTTCAGAAGCAACTTTGGAAGAATAAAAATTATTAAATACTTTATAAACTAACTCTTGCTATGAGAATATTCGGGTGTGTTTTTTTTGCTGCCATTACAATTGTGCTGATCTATTTTTTAGATAATCAATTAACGTTGAATGGCAGCAAAACACCGCGCTTTGGTTTTTTTCTTTCACCGCAAAAAGGTTTTTGGCAAAATGCTGAACCAGCGAATGCAAACTTTAATGGCAATTTTAATTTCACTCAATTACTAGGCAAAACAGAAGTATATTTTGATGAAAGGTTAGTGCCGCATGTGTATGCAGAAAACGAACATGATGCATGGTTTGTGCAAGGTTATTTACACGCCAAATTCAGGTTGTGGCAAATGGATTTTCAAACCTATGCTGCAGCCGGAAGATTGAGTGAGATAATGGGTGATTCATCAAGCGGTACAAACTTTTTAAAGATTGATAAATTTTTCAGAAGACTTGGAATGGTGTACGGCGCTGAAAAAACTTTGCATGCAATGGAAAGCGATCCGCAAACAAAATCTGCATGCGATGCTTATACGGCAGGTGTAAATACATATATCAATTCTTTGGATGAAAAAGATTATCCTTTAGAATATAAATTGCTTAATTATAGGCCTGAGCTATGGACGAATATGAAATCTGCTTTACTTGTAAAATATATGTCTTACGATCTGGCAGGTTATGAGCAGGATTTTGAAAGAACAAATGCAAAAGCTTTACTTACCAAAGCACAATATGAAGCGTTGTTTCCTTATGTTGAAGATTCGACGCAATTAATAATCACTGATGCTTTACCGAAGATAAAAGATCAGCCTGTTGTTACTATACCTTCAACTGCAGATTCGCTTTACTTTAATTATAAAGCTTTAGTTGCGCCGTTGGATTCTGCTATCAAACCAGATAAAAATAATGGCAGCAATAACTGGGCTGTTGCAGGCAGCAAAACAAAAAGCGGAAGACCAATTTTATGTAACGATCCGCATCTCGGCTTAAATCTTCCTTCGCTTTGGTATGAGATGCAGATCTCTACTCCTGCCTTTAATGTGTATGGAGTTTCATTGCCCGGTGCGCCTAATATTTTAATTGGCTTTAATAATAATTGCGCCTGGGGCTTAACCAACGCAGAAAGAGACGTAAGAGACTATTATGAAATAAAATTTCGCGACAGCACGATGCAGCAATATTGGTACAATGGCGTATGGCAAAATGCTGAGATGCGAAATGAAATTATTAAAATAAGAAGCAAGCCAAATGATACTGAACATATTGCTATCACAGTTTTTGGCCCTGTAATGTATGATCCGCATTATCCTGATAAACTGCATACGAATAAATATTATGCCTGTCACTGGCAGGCACATAATGAAAGCAATGAGCTTGGCTCAATCTTAAAATTGTTACGTGCAAAAAATTATACTGATTATTTAGAAGCTACTTCAACATTTGAATGTCCTTCACAAAATTTTGTTTTTGCTGACAAGCCTGGTGATATTGCAATTCACCAGGCTGGAAAATTTCCGGCGTTATGGTACAGGCAGGGCGATTTTATTATGCCTGGATTCGACAGCAGTTATGCATGGCAGGCATATATTCCTGACAGTTTGCAACCGGTTATGCATAACCCCGAAAGAGGTTTTGTAAGCAGTGCTAATCAAGCGCCTTATGATACAAAAATCTATCCCTATTATATACCTGCATATTTTTCTTTGTACAGAGGCTGGCTCATCAATCGAAACCTGTCATTTATGCAAAACATTACAACAGACGACATGGAAAGATTGCAAACCAGTTTTTATAATTTATTGGCGGAAAAAGCCTTGCCTGTGTTGCTCAATAATGTTTCCTTTTCAAAGCTGAATAAAACTGAAAAAAATTATTTAACAGTGGTTTCATCATGGAACCTGGAAAATGATTCTGCTTCAATTGGTGCAACTGTTTTTAAATTATGGATGGATAGTTCAATAAGTAAAATTTACGGTGATGAATTAAATAGTTCTGGCTTACCTGTGCCAAATGTTGAACCCGCTGCTTTACTTAAAAACATTGAAAAAGATTCAGCTAAATTATTTGCTGATGATATTAGCACATCAGAAAAAGAAACGTTAGAAGAAGATATTACTGCTGCGTTTAAAAGCATTGTTCCCGTGCTTGAAAAAGCAAAACGGGATGGTGTAATTGAGTGGGGAAAATTTAAAGATGGCGGCATTGCGCATTTGCTGAAAATACCCGCGTTCAGCAGGTTGCATGTAAATGCCGGCGGCGGTGTAAATATTATTAATGCTTTTGGAAAAGATCACGGACCAAGCTGGAGAATGATTGTTGAATTAACAGATGATATAAATGCTTATGGTGTTTATCCGGGCGGCCAAAGCGGTAACCCCGGCAGCAAATATTATGATGACTTCATTAATACATGGGCTGCAGGAAAATATTATCGCATTCATTTGTATGATAAGCAAACAATATCATCGCAAAAAAATAATTTAGGCGTAATGATTTTCGTAAAGTAAAAAGCAAGAATTGAGTTGCTGTTATTGGATAATCTAAATTATAAACTACTTGCTTTTTTAAATTTTTAATTTTGACTTTTTAATTTATCCAAATGAAATTTATTGTTGTTGTTTTATTAACTGCATTACTCGGCTACGCGGCACCGTTATATTTTACATGGTGGAGTTTTGCAATCACATCTTTTATAATTGCATTGTTCGTTCATCAAAAAGCATTTGCAACATTTGCTGCAACATTCTCAGGTTTATTTTTATTATGGGGAATTATGGCAATGCTGATTGATAACGCAAACAATCATTTACTATCACAAAAAATAGCAACCATATTACCATTGAACGGTTCATCTTTATTACTAATTTTAGTTACTGCTTTAATAGGCGGATTAATTTCTGGCTTTGCAGGTTTATCAGCAAGCCTTGCAAGAAAAATCAATACGTAGATTTAATTGTTTAAACACATCTTTGAAAAAAAATTCTGGCAAAAATTCTTGATATAATTCCTTATAAAATTTTACCCGCTCAAATGGGCGGCCAAAAAGGCATCGCTATCTTTTGCACCTATCTTGGCAAGCATAATGAGTTAACCGCAGTTTCAGTAAATGATAACGAAACAAAGCTTGCTGAAACATACCAAATGATTCCGCTCTTCAGTAAAAAAAGATCAAGATACCTGAACATGTTTTATATTTTTCAGATTAAAAAAATAGTAAGAAAAAAAAATATAAAGAATGTTATTACTGAGCATCCGTACATGGCATGGATGGGTTCGTATTTGAAAAAAAATTTAAACATCCGGTGGTTTGTTCATTCGCATAATATAGAATTTCAACGTTTCAGAACGCTAAATAAATCCTGGTATAAACTTTTAAAAATTTATGAGAAATGGTGCTACAAAAATGCAGATGCTGTATTTTTTAAAACAAATGAAGACATTGATTTTGCTGTGAAAAACAGTATGATAAAAAAAGAAAATGCAGTGCTTGTTCCTTTTGGAATTGATATTAAAGAAATGCCTTTGGATAGAAATGAACAAAAGAAAAAAATTTTTGAAAAGCATAATATTCCGCAAGATGCAACATTACTTTTTTTTAACGGCGCGCTGGGTTATAAACCTAATACTGATGCATTATCATTTATTTTAGATGAGATCAATCCGTTATTATTAAAAAATCAATCATTTAAATATCGCATTTTAATTTGCGGACAAGGTTTACCTGCATCTTTTAGTAATCTCAAGAATTACGCTGATAAAAACATTATTTACGCAGGCTTTGTTGATGATATAATTAGTTATTTTAAAGCTGCAGATATTTTTTTAAATCCTGTTGTAACAGGTGGTGGTGTAAAAACAAAAATTGTGGAAGCCATGGGTTATGGGGCAACAGTTATTTCTTGCACAACCGGCGCCGCAGGAATTGAACTTTCTATTTGCGGTGAAAAAATAAAAGTTGTTCCTGATAACGATGCCCAAGCCTTTGCTAACGCAATTGGGCAGCTTAAAAATAAATCAATAAATACACCTGCTTCTTATTACGAATATTATTACTGGTCAAATATTATAAAAAAGCTTCAACCATTGTTTAAATTATAAATGCAATTTCTTAAGTTTAGAATAATTTTCCTGCAATTGCTGCAAAAATGAATATTTACCATATTTTCGCAATCAGATGTTACACAGTTAGCCATTCTTCCTGAACGTTTCCAGTAAATGTTTTCGGTTTTGGGTTTCTGTTTTCATTTTTAATAATTAAATTTTTTTTATGAACATTTATGTAGGAAACTTAAACTGGAGCCTCACAAGCGATGACCTTTACAACATGTTCACCCCTTATGGTGAAGTTGTTTCGGCAAAAATTATCACAGACAAGTTCAACAATAACCGCAGCAAAGGCTTTGGGTTTGTTGAAATGAGTGATGATGAAGCTGCACGACAGGCAATCAGCAATCTGCATGATACGGAATTATCAGGCAGAAAAATTATTGTAAACGAATCAGCACCACGTAAAGAAGGCGAAGGTGGTGGCGGCGGCGGTTACAAAAAGAAGAGCTTTGGCGGTGGTGGCGGCGGTGGTTTTAATCGTGGCGGTGGCGGCGGCAGTCGTGGCGGCAGCGGTGGAGGTGGCGGCTACAACCGTAATCGCGGAGAAGGTGGCGGATATAACCGCTATTAATTTTTTTAATTTACAGCTCACCTAAAAAAAGATTGAGAAGTTCCATTTTTGGAACTTCTTTTATTTTTAATCACTTTGGTAATTCAATTTCCTGCTTTTAGATTTCTTATTTTTTATTAAAAAAAAGAGAATTCCTAGTAATTTTTATCTATTTTGCCTCCCCTTTTGTATCAAAATCATATAAATAACTCCAAAAATTAATTTATGGATTATAAGCAAATTCAGGAGCTAATCAAGCTAATAAATAAAAGCAATATCGGGGAGCTAAGCATTGAAGAAAAAGACTTTAAAATATTAATAAAACAAAAAAAAGAAAAGGAATCGCAGCCAACTTATATAACGCAACCTTCTTTACAACAACAACCTGCTTTTATACAGGCATCTGCGCCAGTAGCCTCCGCCCAACCCCAAACTTTATCGCAATTAGTTTCTGAATCTGAAACCAATACCGCAAAAACTGACAATTTTATAACTATAAAAAGTCCAATGATTGGAACTTTTTATAAGAGGCCATCGCCGGATAAACCAAACTTTGTAGAGGTTGGTGATGAAATAACGCCGGGGAAAGTGGTGTGTATTATAGAAGCTATGAAATTGTTTAATGAAATTGAAAGTGAAGTGAGCGGTAAGGTTATAAAAATTCTTGTTGAAGATTCCAGCCCTGTTGAATACGATCAGCCCTTGTTTTTGGTAGAACCTTCTTAAATAAAAATTAAAAAGTCAAAAGTCAAAACGGAATTGTCCAGGCTGATTTTTTAATTTTTAATTTTTAATTTTTAATTTATTTAATGTGTTCAAAAAAATACTTATAGCTAATCGTGGAGAAATTGCCCTTCGTATTATAAGAACCTGCAGGGAGATGGGTATTAAAACCGTGGCGGTTTATTCCACTGCAGATAAAGATAGTTTACATGTTCGTTTTGCAGATGAAGCAGTCTGTATCGGCAAACCACAAAGTGCAGATTCATACCTCAATATTCCTCATATAATTGCTGCATCTGAAATTACCAATGCAGATGCAATTCATCCCGGTTATGGCTTTCTTGCAGAGAACTCAAAGTTTGCGCAAATATGCACTGATCATGGCATTAAATTTATAGGCCCAACACCCGATATGATTAATGGTATGGGTGATAAAATTACTGCTAAAGAAACTATGATTAAAGCAGGAGTTCCTGTAGTGCCGGGAGGTGAAAGTTTATTAAATGATTTGAATGAAGCAAAATCACTTGCAAAAGAAATTGGTTACCCTGTAATATTAAAAGCAACAGCCGGCGGCGGCGGTAAAGGTATGCGGGTAGTATGGGAAGAAAGTGAAATGGAACGTGCTTACAGTACGGCAAAAGCTGAAGCGCGTGCATCGTTTAAGAATGATGGCATTTACATGGAGAAATTTGTTGAAGAGCCCCGCCATATAGAAATACAGATTGCCGGTGATCAATACGGAACAGTTTGCCATTTAAGTGAACGTGACTGCAGTATACAACGCAGACATCAGAAACTAGTAGAAGAATCCCCCTCTCCTTTTATGACGCCGGAGCTACGTGAGCAAATGGGTGAAGCGGCTATCAAAGCTGCATCGGCTATAAATTATGAAAGCGTTGGCACTATTGAATTTTTGGTTGATAAGCATCGCAATTTTTATTTCATGGAAATGAATACCCGTATCCAGGTTGAGCATTGCGTTACAGAAGAAGTTATCAATTTTGATCTTATTAAAGAGCAAATAAAAATTGCAATGGGTGAAAAAATTACCGGTGAAAATTATTTACCTCAAATGCATGCTATTGAATGCAGGATTAATGCTGAAGATCCTTACAATGATTTTCGTCCTTCGCCCGGCAGAATAAATGTATTAAATACACCTGGAGGCCATGGCGTGCGTGTTGACAGCCATGTATATGCAGGTTATGTAATTCCTCCATATTATGATTCTATGATTGGTAAATTAATTACAGTTGCACGTACAAGAGATGAAGCGCTGGATACGATGTACCGTGCTTTAAGTGAGTATGTAATTGACGGTGTAAAAACTACTATACCTTTTCACTTACAGCTAATGAAAAATGAAGATTTCCGCAAAGGGAATTTTACAACAAAATTTTTAGAAGGCTTCGAAATGCAATAAGCAATATTGCGGACATTATTTAATGTACCGATAATTTTATCAGTTTTTATTTACGTTAATTATATGCACATAAAAATTTCCGTCTTCTATATCTACCTTCTTACCATGTTTGGTAATAGCTTCACCTGTAAATGTGCCGCTTAAATAACCACCTGTTGTATCAGTAATTGTTATAGAAAATCCTTTATACGTACTGCCGATATAATCTTCATCAATATTATTAGCCCACAATTTATCCGGGTTTGTTAATATAATTTCTGCATACTCATTGTAACCGGGTTGCGCATGAGGCAAAACATAAGGTAATTTTTTATCGCGTAGGTCAGGATTTATAAAATGCAATTGACAGGACATTGTTTTTTTCAGATTTTTCCTGATTAGGTTTATATGATCAAGATGAATAGAAGTGTCCCTGTAATAAGCGTTATTAAAAGTATCATTTGCGCTGGCAATAGAATTAAAACAAATACTAAGCGTATTAAAACTACCGCGAATATATTCCGGTATGGATGGGTCACAATCGTAGATACCTAATGGTTCTTTTGGTACACTATCAGGAAGCGGAGCAAATTGCTTTTTAGAACACGCGAACAAAATAGTGCACATTACCAGGTAAAGGCACGCTTTATGGTTTGACATAGCGAATGGATTTTAGAGCGGTGAAGTTAGCTATCATACTAAAACTTTTAGGCGTAAAAAGGAGCTTTTTAAATCCTAATCAGTCAAACTTAAATTACGGCAACGGATTATCTTGCAATTATGAATTATGAAAATACGCTTAAATATTTATATGAGCAACTCCCAATGTTCAGCCGCGTTGGCGTATCTGCCTACAAAAAAGACCTGGTTAATACAAAGCAGTTATGCGCTGTATTAGATAATCCGCAAACTAAATTTAAAAGTATACATATTGCTGGCACAAATGGTAAAGGTTCTGTAAGTCATATGCTTGCTGCAGTGCTTCAAACAGCAGGGTATAAAACCGGATTATATACATCACCACATTTAAAAGATTTCAGGGAAAGAATTAAGGTAAACGGCAAAATGTGCAATGAAGATTTTATAATTGATTTTACTGAAAAAATAAAACCGCAAATAGAGCTGTTAGAGCCTTCATTTTTTGAGATAACTGTTGCAATGGCTTTTGAATATTTTGTAAAACAGAAAGTTGACGTGGCACTTATAGAAACAGGTTTGGGCGGCAGGCTTGATAGTACAAATATTATACTGCCTGAACTTTCTGTTATTACAAACATTGGTTATGACCATATGAATATTTTAGGCGATACTTTAGAAAAAATTGCTTATGAAAAAGCAGGCATCATCAAACAAAATATTCCTGCAGTAATCGGTGAAATATCTACTGAAACGAAGCCGGTTTTTACACAATATGCAAAAGAAAAACAGGCGCCCTTGATTTTTGCACAGGAGAATTTTTATGTACAGGATTTTAGCTATATGCATCATCAGTTAAAAACCGAAGTTGTTGACAAACGAAAAAATGAGCATCATATTTATTACATGGATTTGCCCGGCGTATATCAAACAAAAAACATTATTACTGTTTTAGAAACCATTCATCAATTGCAATTAAAAGGCTGGAAAATAAAACCGGCTGATGTAAATACTGCATTAAAAAAAGTAAAGCATTTAACCGGCCTGCATGGCAGATGGGAGAAAATAAAAGATGATCCGACCGTTATTATTGATGTTGCACATAATGTTGATGGTATAAAACAACTAATGCAGCAATTAGAAATAGTAACCTTTAATCAACTGCATTTAATAATAGGCTTTGTAAAAGATAAAGATGTTATAAATATGCTGCGGCTATTTCCAAAAACAGCTAACTATTATTTTACAAAAGCGCAGATACCAAGAGCCTTAAATGAAAACGATTTAATGAAGCTTGCCCTGATTAATGGTTTAAACGGGAAAAGCTTTTCTAATGTAAATATGGCTTTACAGGAAGCATTGACACACGCAATTAAAGATGATCTGATACTAATTTGCGGAAGTGTCTTTATGGTTGGAGAAGTAGGCTATTTATAGCTGAGCTTGCCCAAACTTGTTAATGCATAATAAATTGTACTCAGGTGCATGCTTTGCATAATTTTATTTTCATTAACCAGTTGCATTAATTCGTCAAAACTTAATTCAATTACTTCTATTTCTTCATTTGCATCTAAAGATTGTTCTTTTACTTTTTTACCGCCGGTTGCCAAAAACATGTGCATTAAATTAGTATTGGTCGATGGATTGGCAGAAATTTTTCCAAGCGATTTTATCTCGTCAAATTCATAGCCTGTTTCCTCAAGCAGCTCTCGTTTTATTGCGTCTTCAAATGATGCATCTGTTTTATCAACACAGCCACCCGGCAATTCAATACAAACTTCACCTAATGCCTGGCGATATTGTTTTGTCATCAAAATTTTCCCTTCAGCAGTCAAAGCAAATGCAGTTGCCCATTCAGGAAATTCAAATACATAATAATTCTTTACAATCGTTCCATCGTTGCGTTCACAGGTATCCCTGCGCACAGTAAACCATGTTTCATGAGATAAATATTCTGATGAAAGTGTTTTCCATTTTAAATGCTCGTCCATTAATTTTTAATTAAGCCTGATGAAAATAAATTGCAATTATAACTCATAATTGCATGTATAAAAAAGTAACGTTTAATTGTTTGCACCCGGAACATTATTTCTTTACAAGGTGTTAAAAGCAAAACCTACTTTTGTTGGACAGATTGATGGCGAAAGTATTTTAGGAAACTCCGCAACTGGTCGAGTTTAAAAAATACTGTATGCAGAAAAAACAGACATTGTTTTGCACATTGGCTACTTGATTCGCATAAAGATCACCAGCTGTCAAGCGTAGTTACAATACAATCATGGATGGAAGCCAGAGAACCTTTGCGCTATATTTTTATGAAGTGTGCATCGGTTATTAAACATTTTTATTTCACCCAACTGACTATGTTGATATAACTGAAACGCAGCGAACAAAATAGAATTCGCGTGCTGCTAAGCCAGGGTGTTAATGACGAAATTATACACAGATAATGTATGATTGCGCAAATGCAGAAGAAGCATTTATAAAAATTATATCAAGAGATTGTGAAAAATTAAATCTCAACTAATAACTGAAAAACCGCCATAACAGTTTCTATTTTCAAGCAAATCACAACAGGTTTGCTTTTTTTATTTTAGAAAAAACTCAGCTTATTTTTTTTATTTTTAACGTATGGCAATTAATCGCTTTACTATTCGTGTGTACGGAATTTTATTTGATGAAAACAAAAGAATTTTAGTGAGTGATGAATTTATACGCGGTGATTATTTTACCAAATTTCCGGGAGGTGGTTTAGAATTGGGTGAAGGAACAAGAGATTGCTTAAAGCGGGAGTTTAAAGAAGAAACAGGATTAGATGTTACAGTGTGCGAACATCTTTATACAACAGATTATTTTCAGCAGTCTGCATTTAATGCAAACGACCAGATCATTTCAATTTATTATTTTGTTGAAGCAAAAGATGTAAGCACCTTAGCAGTTAAAACAAAATTGTTTGATTTTGAATTGCATCAAATTGGAGATCCAAAAGGTCAGAGTGAAGTATTGCGCTGGGTAGAATGGAATGAGTTAAATGAAGATGCTGTTTCTTTGCCTATAGATAAAATTGTTGTGCGCATGCTGAAAAATCTTATTAAAAAATAATAAACAAATCACTTATGCCAGGTTTAATCACAGGCATTCATCATGTAACTGCGATTGCAGGAAATCCGCAAAAAAATCTTGATTTCTATGCCGGTATTTTAGGGCTTCGCCTTGTAAAAAAAACAGTAAACTTTGATGCGCCGGAAGTATATCATTTTTATTATGGCGATGAATCGGGACATCCGGGAAGCATACTTACATTTTTCCCTTACGGCGATATTATGAAAGGAAGACATGGAAAAGGAATGCTGAATACAACTACTTTTTCCGTGCCCATGTCGTCGCTTAATTACTGGCAAAAGCGGCTTACAAAATTTAATATTCATTTTAAACAGCCACAGGAACGTTTTAATAATGAAGCGATCATTTATTTTGAAGATGAAGATGGACTTGGTTTGGAACTGGTGTTTAATGATACAGACGATCGCAAAGGTTTTACTTATGGTAATATTCCTTTAGAAAACTCCATAAAAGGTTTTTATAATGTTGAGATATGGGAAGAAGGTTATGAACGAACTGCTGCTGTGCTCACAGAACAATTAGATCATACATTAATTGCAGAAAAAAGCAACCGCTTTCGTTTTGCTGCAACAGATGCACCGGGTAATTATGTGGATATACTTTGTGTGCCGGATAGTTTGAAAGGTTTAGGTGGTGGCGGAACTGTACATCATATTGCATTTGCAACTGCCAACAAACAAACGCAGGAAGAAGTACGCATAAAAATCGCGCAGCGCATGCTTAATCCCACACCAATTTTAGACAGGCAGTATTTTACTTCAATATATTTTAGAGAGCCCGGCGGTGTTTTATTTGAAGTGGCTACAGCAGAACCAGGCTTTGCAATTGATGAAGATCCCGCGCATTTAGGCGAAGCATTGAAATTACCTGAATGGTATGAACCAGAGCGCAAAAAAATTGAACAGGCAGTTGTGCCTGTAAATTTTAATGCAGAAAAATTTGCATGATATGCATACTAAAAAAATATTCTCAGCAGGTAAAAATGTCAGCGAAGCAAAAAAAGCTTTGGTAATGGTGCATGGCCGCGGGGCTTTTGCCGAAGATATTCTTTCACTCGCCGGATATTTTAACCTGAATGATTATGCATTGATCGCGCCGCAAGCTGAAAATAACACCTGGTATCCTTATTCTTTTCTTGCGCCACCAAAACAAAATGAACCCTGGTTATCATCAGCATTAAATGTGTTAACTGAAATTATTTCAGATGCAAATAATGCAGGTATCGCCTCTGAAAACATTTATTTTTTAGGATTCTCACAAGGCGCCTGCTTAACATTGGAATTTGTTACACGCAATGCAAAAAAACATGGAGGTGTTGTGGCTTTTACCGGCGGATTGATCGGCGATAAAATTTACAATGAAAATTATAAAGGTGATTTTTTAAACACGCCATTTTTTATTGGCAGCAGCGATCCTGATCCGCATGTGCCTGTTGAACGGGTAAATGAAACTGCAGCAATTTTAAAAAACATGTATGCTGATGTTACAGCAAAAATTTATGCGGGAATGGGCCATACTATTAATAAAGATGAAATAGAGCAAGCGAACACTTTAATATTTACTGATAAATAATTTTTGATGCTGCAGCTACCGGTTTATCTTGATAACAATTCAACTACCCGATGTGATCCGCGTGTAGTTGAAGTAATGCTGCCTTATTTTTCAGAAAAGTTCGGCAATGCTGCAAGCCGCACACATTCTTTTGGATGGATTGCAGAAGAGACAGTTGAAACTGCACGTAAACAATTGGCTGAACTGATTAATGCTGACAAAACAGAAATTATTTTTACTTCAGGCGCAACAGAAAGTGATAACCTTGCTTTGAAAGGAGTATTTGAAAACTATTCGTCAAAAGGCAATCATATTATTACAGCAACTACAGAGCATAAAGCCGTACTAGATACATGTAAACACATTGAAAAGCTCGGCGGTGAAATCACTTATCTTAATGTGAACAGCGACGGAAGAATTGATGTTGATGAGCTTCAAAAAAATATCAGGTCAACAACAATTCTTATTGCGATCATGTATGCCAATAATGAAACAGGCGTTATTCAACCTATAAAAAAAATAAGCGCCATTGCAAAAGAGCATGGTATTTTATTTTTTTGTGATGCGGCACAAGCTGCTGGAAAAATAAAGGTTGATGTGATAGATGATGGAATTGATCTGCTTGCCTTTACTGCACATAAAATTTATGGTCCTAAAGGTATTGGTGCTTTATATGTAAGAAGAAAAAATCCAAGAGTAAAATTAATTGCACAAACAGATGGCGGCGGCCATGAAAGAAATATGCGCAGCGGCACATTGAATGTACCGGCAATTGCTGGTTTTGGAAAAGCCTGTGAATTGTGCATGAATGAAATGGAAACCGAAGCAACGCGATTAAATGATTTAAGAAACAAGCTTGAAAATAATTTAATCAGCTTAGGCGATGTATCTGTAAATGGAAATAAAGAATTTCGTTTGCCACATGTTACCAATCTGTCTTTTAAAAATAGTACAGCAAATAATTTAATGATTCGATTGAACACAAAAATTGCAATATCCTCTGGTTCGGCTTGTACGTCCGCTTTACCCGAACCATCTTATGTGCTTAAAGCAATGCAATTGTCTGATGAACTGGCAAATGCGTCTTTACGTTTTGGATTAGGGCGCTTTACAACAGAAGAAGAAATTGATTTTGCAATAAAAGAAATTTCAGATATGGTTCATAAACTTCGTACAGAAAACCATGCCTTCATTAAAACATAAAAACTTATTCAGCTTTGCATTGGGGTTTATGATGAACCGGAAATTTCAAAGAGTTGGCTATAAAGCAATATTCATTTGCTTTGCTATGCAATTTGTTTGCAGTATCAATCATTGAAATATCTTTTACAACTACTTGCGGATACAATGTAATTTCTTTAAAATAACCGCTTCCCGTTTCTGTTTCCACCATTATTCCGGCAGCATTATCAGTATAGCTAACCACGTTTATGCCGGCTTCAGCACATAAATGTAAATACCAAAGCATGTGGCAGGAAGCTATTGAAGCAACCAACAATTCTTCCGGGTTATATTTTGTTTTATCTCCGCGGAAAGAAGGATCTGATGAGCAATAAATTTCAGTTTTACCTGCTGTTGAAATTATATGGCTTCTTTCATAAGCTGTATAAGCACTTGTACCGTTTCCGGTGTTGCCGGTCCATTGCAGGGAAAGATGATAAAAATGCTCTCTATTCATTTGATACTTATATATAAAGCAAACGCTGACTAAAATTTAGACAGCGTTCACAATGTTATTAATAGGAAAACATAAAAATATACTTACCTTACTAACGAGCAAAAATTTTCACACAAATATTTAAAAACTGATTCTATCTCCCAATTTTTTTCGATTAATTAAATCATTTAAACATATTTAGTACGTAGATACACAGGCACAATCTTTGAATTTAAAATCGAGTGCTGGACTGAGAATGAAATGTGCGTTAATAAGCAGCAATAAAATAGAAAAATTTGTCTTAAAAATATTTAATATGATAAACACTTTACACACAGCTAACATTGATAAAGTTTCTTATTTTGACCATGCTGTTTTTTATTGCATTAATTCATCGTCAGAACGTGTGCCCGTTGGTGTAGTAAAAAATATTTCTATTTTATCTGATAATAAACTTGAATTCACATTAGCACACTTTCCTGTTTTAGAACAAACATGGAACATTTTTGCAGCTGAACTGAATTTCTATAAAAAGGGATTATCTTTTAATATGAATACACATGGTACTGCATGGTTTGTTAACAAAGATGATCTTACTGTTCAATTTAATGTATTACATGTTGAAAGCTTTGGTCAACCTGAAATAAAACCCTATTCTTTGCAGGATACATTGGTCGATTTTTTCAGCACAACAAGTTTATTTTTTAAGAAAATGCTTGTTACCGGATTTTGAATTTGCACACTAAAGTTCTGGCAACTTTTACAAGCATAGCTTTTTGCGGGTCTTTTGGTATTGCAACTGTATAAATAAAATATTCCTCTTCAGTGTGCAATGTTGCAAGCTGACTGAGTTTAATGCAATAGTTTCCATCTTTCATCAGCACAAAATCGTGTAATACATTATCTGCGCTGTCATAAATTGCAAAACTGCGTTTCCAATCTTTATCTCTGTTATCATTTGTTACATGAATAGTAAAAGCTTTATTTGCTGATGATTGCAAAGCATCTATTACAAGTAGTTTAGTGCTGTCTTCATTATCCGGGAAAACTATTATGCTATTGTTTCCTGCTGAAATAGTTACCTGCATTTCCTGGGAAAAGACTGCAGAAAAAGGCAAAGCAAACATTGCCATAAAAATAAACTTCATTAAATAAAGTTCTGCTGTTTATTCTAAAGAAAAATACAAATAACAACATTGCAATTTTTAATGCAAATCCATTAAAGAAATTTAGTGTGGAAAATTTTATGCTATGTACAGCAATTAGTTCAATAATTTTTTTATAGAGTTATAAAGCGTTTCTCTTGTAAATGGCTTTTCTAAAAACATGTCTGCACCATTTGCCAGTGCCATATTTTTTATTTCCGGCGTATATCCTGAAATCATTACAATTTTTACAGAAGGATTATTTTTTTTAATGTAAGAAACGAAATCAACTCCAAGGCCATCGGGTAACTTATTATCTAATATAACAACAGAAGGATTTTCCTTTTTAAGATACTCCTGTGCAGCAGCAAGTGTTTTTGCATGCTCAAGCTCTATCTCTTTTCCATGCAACATAATATTCAATAGCAGGCACATATCGCCTTCATCTTCTATAATAAAAATTTTCTGGGGTTGTTTAGCTTGCAGTGTAGTATTTGACATAATAGAAGTTTGATAGTATTACTGTACAATTATGCTACCAAATTTTTATAAGTATTTTTTAAAAAATTGGGGAAATAATTGCAGGATTAAAACTGGCTGCTAAAACTAACAATCATCAGGGTAAACGTATTACCACAAAATTGTTTGCAGTTATATTTCCTAATTTATGCAGATCATTATTATCCCAACGCTCATCTGGTGCACCGCTTATAAACATATTGCTTCCAACGTCGGCCAGAATTAAACCATATTTTTTCATAGCTTTTAATATTATCTGGTTAGTTTGTGAAAAGCCGCTGATATCGTAGCTTCCTTTTAATTTTATTCTTGCACCAAAAGGTAACGAATATTGGCCGCCCGAACTGTTTACCTTATGCCGGGCAGGAGAAATAAAAGCTGGTTTTATATTAGAACTCTGCAACGTAAACCGTATTGCATGATCTATCTTGCCTTTTAAAATTTCATCGTACCGAATCAGGCCTGCAAAAATAGGAAGACCCGCAGCATCAGCAGAGGTCCATCCTTTCGGACGAAGCTTGTTACTTTTTAAATTGTAAATAGCGCCTGATGATGCTTCCCAATGATCGCTCGTTTTGCTTGCATTATATAATTCGTATAAAATGCCGTTGTCTTTATCAACCGAAATAACATGTGAATCTCCATTTCCATTACCTTCAATTGATGCTGTTAATGGAATTGCATAAGGACCGGGATCGCTCTGATTTCCATAATTCCCATCATAATTATTTTTGCGAAAAACCACCTCATATTTCTGCTGATCACCACACACAACTGCATAAGGAATTCCAATAGGTGCATTATTCCAAAGCCCGCTTCCAAAATCTGCATGTATAGGAGAAGCAGCAAAATTCGCAATAATTTTTTTGCTGTTAATATCAACAGGTGAATCTAAAATATCTGTATTCCATGCATTGTCCGCGGGAAAAATTTCTATATTCTCTGCATCAGTAAGTGTTGCAGTGCATGTTTGAATATTTTCAGATACCGCAGTATTTACATTTTTATCAGTATCATTTTCTTTTTTACATGAAACAAAAAACAGGATTACAGCAAACAAAAGGATATTGGTTTTTTTCATGATATTGGTTTAACTGTTTTTCCGAAAGAATTATGCCAAATAAGACAGTGTAATATAAAAAACTAAGGCTGCTTCTTTTGAAACAGCCTTAATGAATTATAAATTAATTTATTCTACATCTTCATTTTATCTATTGTGGTTTTTGAACCATCTTTCATAATACAATCACCATTTTTAAGCTTCATGGTTTTGCCATCTGCTGTTGTATAGCTGCCGTCAGGCATTACTTTGGTGCCGTTATCCATTGTCATCATTTCCTTCATATCCATTGTTTTGCCGTTTTCCATAACCATCATTTTATTGTTTTCCATAACCACACAAGTTTGCATGTGCATCATAGAAGTATCGCCTGACATTTTCATACTTGTGTCATTCATCATCATACCAGATGTATCAGACATCATGGATGATGTATCAGCAGGCATGTTATTCATAGTGCTGTCAGTAGTACTTGTATTAGAACTGCTGTTGCAGGAAGCAGTTGCAAGAAGAATACAGGCGGCAATTGTAAGATGTTGAAGTTTCATATTTATGTTTTTTGTTGAGTAAATAATTATTTAAACCAAAACCATACCTTTTAAAAAATTCATTTAAAATTTAAATATCTGTGGCTTCGCCATAAGCAACAGCAGTTGCTTCTTTTACTGCTTCACTCATTGTTGGATGCGGATGCACAGCAGCAAGAATTTCATGGCCGGTCGTTTCTAATTTACGCGCCGTAACTACTTCAGCTATTAATTCTGTTACATTAAAACCTATCATGTGTGCGCCAAGTAACTCACCATATTTCGCATCATAAATAACTTTTACAAAACCTTCTGTTGCGCCCGCTGCTGTAGCTTTACCACTTGCCATAAAAGGAAATTTACCAACCTTAATATTTATACCAGCTTCTTTTGCTGTTTTCTCCGTCATTCCGACACTTGAAATCTCAGGGATGCAATATGTACATCCGGGAATATTTCCATAATCAAGCGGTTCAGGCAAATGCGTTGTTTTCTTTTCAACATATGCAATATGCTCTGCTGCTACAATGCCTTCCCGGCTTGCCTTGTGGGCCAGCGCCTGGTTTGGTGTGCAATCTCCTATTGAATAAAAACCAGGCACATTTGTTTGAAGATATTTATCTGTAACTACCTTATCGCGATCAGTTTTTATACCAACGCTTTCAAGCCCGATATTTTCAACATTCGCCACCACACCAACAGCACTTAATAAAATGTCTGCTTCCAGTATTACTGTACTTCCATCCTGTTTTTTTACAGTTGCACGAACACCATTGCCGCTTGTATCTGCTTTCTCAACAGTAGCGTTTGTCATTATATCAATGCCTTGTTTTTTAAATTGCTTTTCCAGTTCTTTTGAAATTTCTTCATCTTCAACAGGCACTATTCTCGGCATAAATTCAACAATGGCAACTTTTGTTCCCATGCTGTTGTAGAAATAAGCAAACTCAGAACCGATTGCACCGCTGCCTGCAACTATCATACTTTTAGGTTGCTGCGGCAAAACCATTGCTTCGCGATAGCCAATTATTTTTTTGCCGTCCTGCTTTAAATTGGGTAATTCACGGCTGCGGCCACCGGTTGCTATAATTATATATTTTGCTTCAAGTGTTTGCTTGTTGTTATCTGAACCAGTTACTTCAATCTTTCCTTTTGCAATGATTTTTGCGTAACCCATTACCACATCAATCTTATTTTTACGCATCAGGAAAGCAACACCCTTACTCATTTTGTCTGCTACGCCGCGGCTGCGTTTTATTACTGCACCAAAATCCTGCTTTACATCAGTTGCAGATAAACCATAATTGCTGCTATGCTTCATGTAATCATATACCTGCGCGCTTTTTAATAAAGCTTTGGTAGGAATACAACCCCAGTTTAAACAAATGCCACCTAAACTTTCTTTTTCTATGATTGCTGTTTTAAATCCTAACTGTGATGCGCGGATGGCTGCAGGATAACCGCCGGGGCCGCTGCCTATAACTATTACATCGTATGCCATAATAATTGAAAATTGTAGATTGTAAATTGAATATAGATTGAGTGCTCAATCATACAGGTTGCGAAAGTAAGGCTAAAAACTAATTCATCAATTTTCAAGGCAAGCTACAGGCTCTGCAGTATAAACAGTAAGAAAAAGGCAAACTGAAATTTCAGTTCGCCTTTCTTTAACTCTTTAACCGCTATAACATATTTTTATTTATCCCAAAATATTTTAGGTGTATACAAAGTTGATTGAGGTGTATTGGAAGGATTGTAAGAATATTCTGTTTGCGGATAAATATAACGCCTTGGTATATTGCCGGTACCTGTTGGCGTTAGATTTGGTGAGCCTGTGCGGCGCCATAAAGTAAATGCTTCAGGATTTAAATATAATGCTATGTATTCCTGCAGCGAAACTTTAGCAATAGCATCAGTAACATTACCTGGCAAAGTGCCGTTGGCTGCAATATATGTGTCAATGTCTGCACCTGAAATTCCCAGCTTACGCATGTCAGCCTGTATCTCATCCTGGTAAAAAGCTTGAGCAGCTTCAATGTCGCCAGACAATCTTAACGTGGCTTCAGCTTTTAAAAACAATATTTCATCATACGTTATCAGCTCAACCGGTGCATTTACGGCACCATAATAATCAGGCAATCCGCCAAAGTAAGTTCCTGAAGGCGAAAGTGCGCCGCCATCATTATCCGGATCAATAAATACAGGGTATCTTGGGTCATCCAGGTTAGTCAACATGTCAGCAATCGTGCTGTTTGAAAAAGTTATATAAGCTTGCCTGTCTCTTCCAAACTGGTACCAGGGATTTGCCGAAGTTTGATCATTTCCAAAAGCATATTGTGCATTATCAGCACTGCTTGTAAAAGCCATGTTAGCTTCAGCAAGTGCATTTGTTGCCATTGCCGCATCATCTTTACTTTGATGTATATAAAGCCTGGCTTTAAGCGCATGACCAAATTTTATCCATTTGCCAGCATCTCCATTATATATCACATCATCTGAACCGGGCGTTAGTACGCCTGCATCTGGATTGTTTAAAAATGTTGTGCCTATATTAATTAAACTCATGATTGTATCATACAAAGCTGCATCATCATCAAACGAAGGTGTAATCACTCCTCCTTTATTTGCCTGGAACGCCTGTGAGTAAGGTACATCACCCCAATTATCTACCAGAAGTTGTAAAGAGTAAGCCATTAGCAAGCGTGAAATTCCGCTGTATTCATTATAACCTTTTTCATCCGCCAGCTGTATGAGTGTATAATTATTTTCCATTACAGAGGTGTATATATCACCCCACTGGTTATCAAAATTGCCGGCATTTATCTGGTACTTATAAAACACCTGCGTTTGATTCTGGTAACCAAAAACCTGCTGATCGAGTAAAGAAGAATATCTTGAAAAATCACCACCCTGCGTATACCCCAATGCAGCCTGAACTGTAGCCAATAGAAGATCCGGTGTAGAAGTAGTGCTCGCATTAGGATTTATATTCACACCTGTAAAAAAATCTTTTTTACAAGATGCTACACTTAGGCATATGGCAATTGCAATTAATAAAAATTTATATTGTTTCATGTGTTCTCTTTTTAATTTTTTTATAAGGTCACATGTAATTCGCTTAATGCCGTATTTCATGTGAATGATCTTAATTGACGATTTATAAACCGAGGTTTAACCGGATGCCATAACTTTTTGTGCCTGGGTTATTGAAAAAGTCCAAACCTTGCCCGTTGGCAGGACCGCCAAGACTTGTTTCCGGATCAACGCCATTATAATTCGTCCATAAAAAAGGATTGTTGGCAAAAATGGTAAGCATAATATTGTTTGAATGGTTACGGCCAAATATGTTATGTGGAAACTGGTAGCTCAAACTCATCTGGCGTACCCGCACAAAAGAACCATCCTGTATATCTACATCCTGCCCACCAAAAACGCTGTTACCTGCACCTTGCCAATAATTTTCGTCATACACACTTTGAATGGTATTTGCCGTTCCGGGGCCAGGTAGTTCCGTTACGCCATCTTTATCGTAATGTACAACCTCTCCATCAGCATTTAAATGGCCCAACAAACCCTGGAATACAGTGGGCGTTCCGCGATTAGCCGTTTTTGCTGATAAACCTCTTGCCACCAACGCACCAACAGTACCGTTATAAATGTCGCCTCCTTCTCTTACATCTATCTGGAAGGCAAATGAAAATCCTTTGTAAGTCAGGTTACTGATAACAGAACCCAACCAGTCAGGATTAGTATTACCAATTATTTGTGCCGGCCCAACGCCGCCGCCGATTGGCTGTCCATATTCCGGATTTGGATCACCAGCTGCATCAGTTGGCTGGTCATCAATTAAAAGCGGGCTGTTTAAATCAAACAAGTTTGAATGTGGCGTTGTGGTTCCATACAATACACCATATGGCTGGCCGGCAATGGCATCTACTTCTGCTTCGCCACCACCAAAACCACCTAACCTTATCTGGTTAAGACCCGGTGCAAGTTGTACTACTTTGTTTTTATTGGTTGACCAGTTAAAATTCAAATCCCAGCGTAAACCATAAGAGGTTTTAATTGGTGTAGTATTTAGAGTAAGTTCAATGCCTTTGTTGGTAATTTCTGCAGCATTTACCAATATCGCTGCAAAACCGGATGAATATGGAACAGATGAAACAATAATTACGTCTTTCGATTTACTATAATAGCCTGTTGCATTTAAGCTGATCCTGTCTTTAAAAAAACCAAGATCAAAACCACCTTCATAAGAATAAGTGTTTTCAGGCTTTAAGTTTGGATTACCTACAACTGTTGTAGTTGAACTTATTTGTGAACCTGCGTTTCCGCCAACAGGAAAAGTAATACCAACAGTATATCCATCAGAAAAAGTTGCCGGAGAAATAAACGGGGTAGTCAATGAATATACAGGCGCATCTTTACCAACCTGTGCAAAAGAAGCTCTTACCTTTCCATATGATAAGATATCATTTTGAAAAATGGGTAGCTGTGTAAATACCCAGCCTACACTTGCTGAAGGATAAAAGAACGTATTGTTTTCCGGTGGCAGCGTTGAAGATTCTTCTTCGCGACCAGTTATGCTGAAGTACAACATCTTTTTATAATTCAGTTCTGCATCAGCATAAAATGCCATAGTGCGTTTTACGGTTTTTGCTTCTGTAGCACTGAAAGCAGTAGCGTTTGATACATCCAGGAAATTTGGCAACACAAGCCCATTACCATTTGTAAAATGTGTGTTGCTGATGTTGGTAAAATAATTATGGCCTACTATCAATGAACCGGAAAGATTATCTGAAAGCTGCTTGTTAAGATTAACTGTAAAATCTGAATTGAACTGTTTGCTTCCATAAGTGATCAGGTAAATATTACCTGCCGGAAAATTTGTTGAATTTATATCGTATGCAATCTTATCATCCTGCGCATATACATCACCGCCTAATCTGTAAGACAAACTTAACCAGTCAAGTACCTGGTAATTTACTTGTCCAACGCCATACACACGGTCAAGACCTGAAGTATAAGGATCTCTATTTACAATAAAGTACGGATTATCGTATCCACCAATTCCGCGATAAGTACGCTGGTTACCATCAGGGAATAAATAAGAAGCCGGATTATCTGCAGGATCTGACAACCCGTTTGAATTATCAAATGTTGGCGTAGTACGCGTTAACCCAAGCATTAAACCTGATGTTTGGGAACCCTGCAGTATTTTATTATTAAATGAATTGATGTAATTGATACTTCCCGAAGCATTTAGCTTATTTGTAAGCTGGCTTTGCCCGCTGATGCTGAACGAGTTTTTTACATACTTGCTTTTTGGAATAACACCGGTTTGATATAAATTACCTAATGACATCCGGAAGCTGCTCTTTTCATTACTGCCGGATAAAGCAACGTTATTATCAAAGCTCATTCCTGTAACAAAAAAATCATAGGTATCATATGGTATTACAGGTGTTTTTGCTGAAGGATCTGATTTGCCTACAATGGCTCCGTTCTTATCCCATGGATAAGTGGCATCTCCATCCCGGTAAAGTGTATCAATGGCCGCACCCCATGAAAAAGGCTGCCCTGTTTCAGGCCCCTGGTATACACCATTATTGCCCTGCGCATAGGTAGTTTGAAGTGCAGGCAACTGGCTTACTTTATCAAAAGCAGCAGATGAACTTACGTTTACATGCAAGGCATGCTGGCCTGCATTGCCTTTTTTTGTAGTAATGATCAGCGCACCGCTGGCAGCTTTTATTCCATATAAAGCAGTGGCAGCAGGGCCTTTTAATAATGTAACCGACTCTACATCGTTGGGATTAATATCCATGCCCCGGTTAGTGGCCACGCTGCCTCCAATACTTAAACCGCCTGCAGTGCCGGCAGCGAACCCAATGCCGTTATCCGGTTCATATGTGTTGATAGAATTATCCAGCGGTATTCCATCCACAACAATCAATGGTTGGTTGTCACCGGTAACAGAAGTTACACCGCGCAACCGTATATATGTTCCTGCACCGGGATCACCAGAACTATTAATAACAGTAAGGCCCGAAGCTTTGCCATTTAGCTCGCTTAGCATATTACCGGTACCTGACTTACTTAATTCATCAGACCCCACAGTTTGTGTGGCATACCCTAACGAGCGTTTTTCTCTTTTAATACCCAGCGCTGTTACAACAACTTCATTTAAGGTCTGGTCTGCAATTTTTAAGTGCACGGTGAATCCAGATGCACCTGTTACCTGTACTTCCTGCGGTGCAAAATTTACAGCAGAAATAACAAGTGTTTCGCCTGTTGTTGCAGCAATTGTAAAATTGCCGTTCTCGTCTGCGCGGGTTCCAACCTTAGAGTTTTTTATACTTACAGAGGCATAAGGAACCGGGTTATTATTGTCATCAACTACAACTCCTGTAATTGGCGATTGCGCTGTTACAGTTAAACCGGTAATCAACGCAAATAATAGTAGAATTATCTTATTCATTCAATAAGTTTTTGGTGATGAATGGTTATTAAAACTGAAGGCTGTTTCCAGTGATTGACAGGATATTACCCGATAGTGCTGTTATAGGGCTGCGTCAAAAAATCTTAAGCAGGATTTTTTTAAACCGAGAACGGTAAAACGATTGCTGAATTATTTTTAGATAATTAATTGGGGACAGATTTTTCCGGTATCAGCAACTATAAATTTATCTTGAGATGATGTAGCGTAGTATAATTAACAGCAAAATAATTTACTGTAAAGTAATTGTTGATTGTTGTTTTTTAAGCAATATGATATAGGTTGGAAAATGATCGCTGTAACCGCCGCGATACACATTTCCATCCCAGGTGCGCATAGGATAACCTTTATATTTACCAATATTCTCTACCATAAATTCTTTATTAAAAATATGCTGCTGGTAAAAAAAATATCCGCTTTGATTTTTATTAAGCCATGAATAACTAATCATTATCTGGTCAAACAAACCCCATGCATCATTATAAGCAAGTGTGCCAATGCCTTTCTTATACAAATCAACCCAGGGATTGTAAAGGCCACCGGGTTTTACATCTGCAACATTACCTTTTGCGCCAAGTACTTTTGTAATACTTTCATTTACCGGATCATCATTCAAATCGCCCATTACAATTATTTTGGCATCAGGTTGATGAGCTTCTATTGAATCAATAAAATTTTTATCAACCTGTGCTGCCGCCGCACGGCCCGGTGCACTGCGTTGTTCACCACCAACACGGCTTGGCCAGTGATTTACAAAAACATGAATGGTATCTCCGTTTAAAATTCCTTTTACCCATAAAACATCTCTTGTAAAATAGCTTGACTTTGTTCCTTCAGGCAAATGCACAAATAATTTTTTGCTTTCAATTACAGTAAAATATTTTAGATTATATAGCAACGCAACATCAACGCCACGTATATCTTTTGAATCATAGTGAACAATTTTATAACCACGAGCTTTTAGCAGCGGATGATGAATAAGATCATTCAGTACAGTATCATTTTCTATTTCCGCAACGCCGATAAAAGCAATGCCATCCGGATTTATATCTGTCCCTATTTGCGAGATAACTGTTGCAAGGTGTTCAACCTTTGTAAAATAAACTTTGCTATTATAATTCTTTGGCCCGTTGGGTAAAAAATCTTCGTCGTTGATATTCGGGTTATCTATCGTATCATAAAAATTTTCAAGATTATAAAACGCAACAATAGCAGATTTATACTGTTGCTTTTGCGCTAATATTAGTGTTGAAAAAAATAAAGCGGTTATTATTAAAAGGGTTGTTTTCATTGTTGAATTAAGCTCTATAAATGTAACAATATCTTCTATTTTACCAATATGATTTGTTTTTTTAAAAGAATATTCTAAATTTGGTTATACTTCTAAACACAACCAACTCTACATGCTTAAACTGCCTGCAATCCTTACCTGCTTTATGTTTGCGTGCACGCTGAACGCACAACAAGATTCGCTTCAATTAATTATTTCTGATTCAATTCCCAAAAGAGATTCTTCAATTATCGAAGTCTTAAAAGATAATGTTCTTGATAACATTCCATTACTTACACTCGATGACAATGATCTTTCTGATGCGAGCAGTCAAAACGTTTCTTCTTTATTAACCGCAGGACGCGATCCATTTTATAATGCGGCAACATTCAACTTTAGCGCAACGCGTTTTCGTATTCGCGGTTATGATGCAGATTATACAAGCACTTATATAAACGGGGTTCCGATGGATAATCTTGATAACGGTTTCACGCCATTTGGTTTATGGGGCGGATTAAATGATGTGTTTCGCAATCGTGATATCAACATCGGTATTCGATACAACACATTCGCATTTGGCGATATTGGCAACACAACAAACATTGATGTGCGTGCAAGTAAACAAAAACCGCAAACCAATATTGGTTATGCTTACTCAAACAGGAGTTACGATCACAGAATGATGTTTACACACAGCACAGGCATTAATAAAAATGGATGGGCATTTACTTTTGCCGGAAGCTGGCGTTATGCAGATGAAGGTTATGTTCCCGGCACTTACTTTAACGGTTATAGTTGGTTTGCTGCAATAGATAAGAAACTTGGTCAACGACAAATATTATCATTGATTGCATTTGGTGCACCAACAGAAAGCGGAAGACAAGGCGCGGCAACACAAGAAATGATTGAGCTTGCAGGCTCGCATTATTATAATCCAGATTGGGGTTATCAAAATGGCAAAATAAGAAATGCCAACATCAGCAAAACAAATCAGCCGGTAATTATTTTAACGCATGATTTTCGCATCAGCAATAAAACTGATCTTACAACTTCTTTAAGTTATTCTTTCGGTGAGAAATCTTATTCCGCATTGGATTGGTACAATGCTCCTGATCCGCGGCCTGATTATTATCGTTACCTGCCGAGTTATTATAACAGTGACCCAGCACTTCAACAAGAGGTTGCAAACAATCTAAAAAATAATGAAGCTGCAAGACAAATCAATTGGGATAATTTATATAACGTTAATCGCGAAAACACTACAACTATTTATAATGCAAATGGCATTGAAGGAAATACAATCACAGGCAATCGTTCTTATTATATTCAAGGCGAAAGAACAACCAACAGTAAACGCATAAATTTTAATGCTGTTTTAAATTCAAGATTGAGTAATCATGTTGATCTTACTGCAGGCGAAAGCTATCAATCATCCAACAATAATTATTTTGAACGCATTGCAGATTTATTGGGCGGCAGTTTTTGGGTTGATGTAAATCAATTTGCGCAAAGAGATTTTCCAACAAACGAGAATGCGTATCAAAATGATTTAAATCATCCAAACCGCATTGTAAAAACAGGTGATAAATATGGATATAATTATAACATCAATATAAATAAAGCAAGTGTTTGGAGTCAGTTCGTTTTTAAATTCCCTCACGTAGATTTTTTTATTGCGGGTGAAGGTTCGCAAACAATTTTCAAAAGAATTGGTAATGTAAAAAATGGTTTGTTTCCCGATAACTCCTACGGAAAATCAACGCCAAATATCTTTTACAATTACGCAGTTAAAGGTGGCATAACTTATAAGATCAACGGCAGGAATTATTTATATGTTAGCGGCGCTTTGCTTACACGTGCACCTTATTATGAAGATGCTTATATCTCGCCAAGAACAAGAGATGTATTGCAGGATAGTTTACGTAACACCAACATTCAAACATTGGAAGCAGGCTATATTTTAAATGCACCAAGATTAAAAATTCATTTGGTTGGTTATTACACGCAAATGAAACATGGCTTTAATGTGTTAACTTTTTATCATGACGATTACCAGGATTTTGTAAACTATGCATTAAGCAATATTGATCGTTTATATTTTGGCGGAGAGTTTGGGTTTGAAGCGAATGTTGCACGTAATCTTACATTAAGCGGCGCTGCTGCTATCGGAAGATATTATTATAACAGTCGTCAAAAAGCAGTAATAACGGTTGATAATACGGCGGCCATTTTAAATATTGAAACCGTTTATTCAAACAATTACAGGATTCCTTCAACACCGCAGGAAGCGTATAGTTTTTCTATCAGCTATCGTTCACCAAAATTCTGGTTCATCAGTTTAACCGGAAATTATTTTGATAAGATGTGGCTTGATTTTAATCCCGTACGCCGCACAACTTTAGCCACAGAAAATCTTGATCCGAAAAGCGAAACATTTCATGATGTAATTGATCAGCAGGAATTACCTGCGCAATATACAATCGATGCTTTTGCGGGTTATTCATGGAGAATTCCTCATGCATATATTGGTTCAGGTTTTAAAAGAAAAGCTGTGTATTTGTCAATGTATGCCGGAGTAAATAATATTTTGAATAACCAGGACATTATTTCAGGAGGTTATGAACAATTACGTTTTGATTATTCAACTTCAGACATCAATAAATTTCCGCCAAAATATTCTTATGCTTATGAAATAAATTATTTCGTAAGCATTGCTTTACGTTTTTAAACTCTTCAAAAAAACTATATGAAGACTCTAACCTTAATTATCTTTTTTGTGACTTTTGAATTTTTCCTCTTGACTTTATCATCATGCAACAAAAAATTCGATGAGCCACCAGCTTATGTTCCACCGGATCTTACATCAACATTAACCATTGCGCAATTGAAAGCAATGCATGTTATCGGAAGTTCTGAAACAATAACAACAGATGATATTATTGAAGGAACTGTTGTTGCCAACGATTCATCCGGCAATTTTTATAAGCAAATTATTATTGAAGATTCAACTGCAGGCATTGCAATAAATATTGATGATTATAATTTATACACTTCATATCCAATCGGCAGAAATGTATTTGTAAAACTGAATGGATTGATTTTGTATGATGACAATAAACTGATTGAAATTGGCGGCAGTAAAGATGCAAACAATAACATCAATCCAATCGCTTCACCTTTAAAAAATAATTATGTTATAAAAGGAACAGTGAATAATCCTGTTGTTCCAAAAGTTGTTGATATAAGTGATCTTAATGACTCGTATCAAAATATGCTGATACAATTAAATGATTTGGAATTTGATGAAGCAGATACATCTAAATTATATGCTGATACTTCTGCTTCTAAAAATGCAGTAAGTTATTTGTTGAAAAATTGTTCTAACAAAAGCATCACTTTACGTACAAGCGGCTTTGCAAGTTTTGCAGGCGTAAATGTGCCAAACGGAAATGGAAGCATCACCTGCATCTATTCTGTTTACAACACAAGCAAACAAATTTATATTCGCGATACAAGCGATGTACAATTTACTAACACGCGATGCAATGGCGGCCCGGCCATACAAACAAGTATTGCAAATATTCGCAGCATGTATACAGGCCATGATATAAAAATTGGCGCTTATAAAATTGGAGGTGTTGTAATTTCTGATGCAGCCAATAAAAATATTTCAAGCGGCTCTGTTGTGCTCCAGAATGGCAACGCAGGCATTTCAATTTATTTTGGCGGAACAATTACTTATAATATTGGTGATTCAATTGTGTTGGATGTAACTGGTGATTCATTACAGAATTATAATGGCTCTCTTGAAATTAAAACAACCGGTGGCACATTAAAACCAACACCTGTTGCAACAGGCAAAACAGTTATTCCGCAGGAACTTTCCATATCACAGATTAATGCTAACATTTCAAACATTGAATATACATTGTTGAAAATTGTGAATGCAACTGCAAGCGGCAATGCAACTTATTCCGGCAGCAACAATTTATCTGATGGATCAGGCAACATTACTTTATTTACTTCTTCAACCGCAACATTTGCAAATAATAATTTACCAACAGACCAAAGCGATTGGGTTGGCTATGCGAAATCCTTTGGAGTAACCAAAGAATTTTTAATAAGAAATACATCAGACGTTACAACAAGTGGCGGCGGAAATAATGGTGATGGAATTGAATTAACAACATCACCATTTACATTAAATTTTGATAATATAGCAACAGGTTTACCTAAAGGCGTTCTTGTAAAGTTATCTTCATCATCCACATCAATTGGAATTGACGGAGCCTTTAGCGGAAGCCAATCATCGTGGAGCAATACATCATCGGGTTTTAAAAATTATGCAGGCGCAACGGGCTTATCTTCTTCAAGCGATGCGACTGCACAAAGTAATTCAATCAACAGGTCATTGGGTGTTAAGCAGACAAGTGCAACAGGGTATGATCCCGGCGCTGCATTTGTTTTTGAGATCAATAACACAGCAGGCAAGTCAGATCTTACATTAAATTTCTTATTGCAATCGTTAGATGATGGTGTTGGCAGAGCAACAACATGGCAGGTTGATTATGCCTTAGGTGATAATCCAACAACGTTTATTCCTGTTACAACATCACCTTCAGCTTTAATTACAGATGGAACATTTGCAAGCACACCTGTTACTGTAAATTTTGGTAATGCATTGGATAATCAAAACAGTAAAGTGTGGATTCGTATTGTAACATTAAGTGCAACAACCGGCACCGGCAGCCGCGCATCAACAGGAATTGATGATGTAAATATTAGCTGGCAATAGTTATTCAAGTAGCATATGCACATGTTCAATTCCATCTTCATCATATCGCTCACCAATAATTTTAAATCCAAACGATTCGTAGAATTTTAGCAGATAACATTGTGCACCAATCTTGATTGGCCCGTCACCAAAATAATGTTTACATAGATCGATAGAACGCTGCATCAATTCTCTTCCCAATCCTTTGTTTCTATGGGCAGGTGATGTTACCACTCTTCCGATTGATACTTCTTTATAAATATAACCGGGCGGCGCTAATCTTGTATAAGCAGCCAGTTCATCATTTACAAAACCCATAAAATGTAAACAGCCTTCATCTTTATTATCTGCATCCTGGAAAACACAATTCTGTTCAACAACAAAAACTTCGTTGCGCAATTGCATGATCTTATACAATTCCTGCGGCAATAAATCATTAAATGGCTTACAATACCAATGAATATTCATATCATTACAAAATAAGAATGAAGATAATTTTTGTTGATGAACTGTTAAGATAGGTAAACACAATTTTAGATAATAATATTTTGAAATAGAATTGCACATGAAGTTTTCTGCATACGCCTTTTATTTCTTTGCTTTCATTTTTTTTATCGTTTCATTTAGTGCACAATCGCAAACACCATCTTTAAACACAATTCAAAATTCAGTAACAACACTGGCAGATAATTTTCCACAGGAAAAAATTTACCTGCAGTTTGATAAACCTTCCTATGCACCTGGCGAAACGGTTTGGTTTAAAGCCTACATTATGGCAGGTGCAGATCCATCATTGATAAGTAAAACTGTTTATGTTGATTTTATAAATAATGATGGAACAATAATCAAACATTGCATTTTACCTGTATTGCAATCGGGCGGCGGCGGCAGTTATGATATTCCGCTTGAGTTTACAAATGAATCAGTTTATGTAAAAGCATATACAAAGTGGATGTTGAATTTTGATTCTTCTTTTTTATTCAGGAAAACAATACACATTACGCAATCAAAACCTTTAGTAAAAAAACAACCTGTTGGAGTAAAAACAAGCATACAATTTTTACCCGAAGGTGGTTATATGCTTGAAAATATTGAAGGCAATATTGCTTTTAAAGCAGTGCATTTTGATGGCTCGCCAGCATTAATAAAGGGCGCAATTTTTAATGATAAAAATCAGCAGGCAGCGGAAATTAAAACCTTACATGATGGGATGGGAAGTTTTTTGCTTACTGCTAAACCAGGCGAAACTTACACAGCCAAATGGAAAGATGATCTCGGCAATACTTATCAAACTAAATTGCCTGAAGCAAAAGAATCAGGCGCTTCGTTTAAAATTAGTTTGCAGCCAGGCAGCCGCAGCTTTCTCATTCAGCGTACAGAAAATGCCGCGGGTAATTTTCAAAAATTATACGTCATCGCTACCATGCAGCAACATCTTGTATATGCTGCCGGAGTGAACTTAACAGAATCATTTGTAACAGGCGGTGCAATACCTGTAAGCAACCTGCCTTCCGGAATTTTGCAGGTAACTCTTTTTGATTCTAACTGGGTTGCTATTGCCGAGCGCATAACATTCGTTAATAATAATGATTATTTATTTGAGCCTGAAGTTGGCTTTGCACAATTAGGCACGGATAAACGAAAGCAAAATACTTTGGTTATACAAGTACCGGATTCCATAAGCGCTAATCTTTCTGTTGCCGTTACAGATGCCGGCATTGGTATTGACAGCAGCGATGATATTGTTTCGCATTTATTACTCACTGCAGATATAAAAGGCAATGTTTACCATCCTTATTATTATTTTACCAATAATAGTGATACGCTGCAACGGCAGCTTGACCTTGTAATGCTTACAAACGGCTGGCGGCGAATAAACTGGAGTGATGTTGTAAATAATAAATTTCCGCAGATAAAATATCAGAATGATTCAGACTATTTAGCTCTTTCAGGAAAAGTATTTGGTGCAAGCGAACAGGATTTGAAAAGAGGTGCATTTATATTAATGATAATAAATAATAAACGGGATACAGCTAACCACGTGGAGCAAACTGTTGTTGATGCCTCAGGAGGTTTCTCAAACCCGAACCTGATTTTATACGATACATCAAAAATTTATTACAGGATATCAGGTACCGAAGATTTTGCTAATTCTTCTGTAGTAAATTTTAATAACAGCATGCCTGCGGCTAAATTACTTGTGGCTGACACCGTAAACAATGCTTTTTATGCTGACAGTGCAACGGAAAAATATAAGCGCAGGCTTGCAGAAGAAGAAATGCGGCTTTTAAAATTGCAGCAGGGCACAACGCTGGCTGGAGTTACTGTAACCGCAAAAGTAAAAAGCCCTTTACAGATCATGGATGAAAAATATACTTCCGGCCTTTTTAGCGGCAGTGATGCTTACCAGTTTGATGCAATAAATGATCCGTTTGCAAAAAATTCAATAACCGTATTACAATACCTGCAGGGAAAAGTTGCCGGTTTAACTATTACAGCACCAGCAGGTGTAAGCGGCAATGGTTCAGTAAGCTGGCGGGGCGGAACGCCTTCATTTTTTTATAATGAATCCCCGGTTGACCTAAGCTATCTTTCAAGTGTTAATATGAATGATGTGGCTTATATAAAAGTTTTCAGGCCCCCTTTTTTAGGTGCAATTGGCGGTGGCGCAAACGGTGCTATTGCAATTTATACACGCAAGGGCGGTGAAGGACCAAAAACAGAAAGCAAAGGAATATCTTACAAAATGGTAATTGGATATACAGCGCCAAAAGAATTTTACTCGCCTAATTATGATACGTATAATGAAAAAAATGAAGAGAAAGATATTCGCACAACTTTATATTGGGCACCGACGCTTTTAACAACTCCCGGTAATAATACAATTCGTTTAAAATTTTTTAATAATGATTTTTCGCAAAGCTTCCGGGTAATTGTTGAAGGCATTACAACCGACGGAAAACTTACACATGTGGAGAAAGTGATTGAATAAAGAAGCAGGATTATAATAAATATTTCTCTGGCTGTTTTTACTAAGCAATGTTTTCTATGATTCCCGCAATGCCTTGTCCCCCGCCAACACAGGCTGTAACCATTCCGTATTTTTTGTTAAGGCGTTTCATATCATTCAATATTTGTACAGTTAGCTTGCAACCTGTACAGCCAAGCGGGTGGCCAAGTGCAATAGCTCCACCATTTATATTTACAATACCAGGATTCATTTCTAAAGTTCTTATTACAGCCAACGCCTGGGAAGCAAATGCTTCATTTAATTCTATAAGATCAATATCATTCAAACTCATGTTGGCCTGCTTTAAAACTTTTGGTACAGCCGCCACAGGGCCAATGCCCATAATGCGCGGATGCACACCAGCAGAAACACAATTCACTAAACGTCCAATGGGTTTTAATCCAAGTTCATTTATCATTCTTTCACTCATCACAATCACAAATGCAGCGCCGTCGCTTGTTTGAGATGAATTGCCTGCAGTTACACTCCCATTCTGTGCAAATGCAGGTTTTAATTTTGATAAAGCTTCCAATGTTGTATCAGCACGAACACCTTCATCAGTATCAACCACAGCAGTTTTTATTTTGCGTTTATTTTTTTCATCCACATAAACCTGCTCTATATTAACAGGCAAGATGCCCGTTTTAAAATAACCTTCATCAATTGCTTTTTTCGCTTTTTGATGAGATTGTAAAGCAAATGCATCCTGGTCTTCGCGGCTGATGCTGTATTCTTTTGCAACTGCTTCAGCCGTTAAACCCATGCTTAAATAATAATCAGGATCATCTTTGGCAATTGAATAAGCAGGAACTGTTTTCCAGCCGGCAGTAGGTACAAGACTCATGCTTTCCGTACCCCCGGCAATAATGCAATCAGCCATACCTGTTCTTATTTTGGCGGTTGCTATAGCAATCGTTTCAAGCCCGCTGGCGCAATAACGATTTACTGTTGAACCCGGGACTTCAAAGCCTAATGCTCTCGCCGCTATTATTCTTCCTACCTGCAAACCTTGCTCTGCTTCAGGCACAGCATTTCCAACAATAACATCATCAACCCGCCCTGGTTCCAATTGCGGCACTGATGCCATCAATCCCTTTATTACATCAATAGCTAAATCATCAGGCCTGTAAAAACGAAATCCGCCTCTTTTACTTTTTGTTACAGCGGTTCTGTAACCTGCCACTATATAAGCTTCCTGCATATAAAATTTTATATTCAAAATTAATAAAAGTTGTTTATGCAACTGTTTATGCTTATAAGCAAAAATGCTATGGCATCACTCAAAAAATTAAATGCAAAAAAATCCCGCTAAAAGCGGGACTAATTTTTTTTAATGATCTAAAATTTTATTTCTTCTTCATGCGAATCAAAGAAATGAAATTCTGTTATATAGTAATCTGAATTGGGTTTTATTTTGATGTGTGTTTTATATTTTCGGTTCCATTTCCATTTAATAGAAAATATTCCTTTTGTAAGATGTGAATGCAAAATTGGATGCACCGCAATAGCAAGATTTTTATGCTGGTGCGTAACAAGATAACTGAGGCGGTTCTCTATTTCATCAACAAGCAATAATGTTGGAGTTACTTTACCTGTGCCATTACAACTCGGGCAAATTTCAGATGTATTGATGTTTACTTCAGGACGCATACGCTGCCTTGTTATCTGCATCAATCCAAACTTTGAAATAGGCAGAACGGCGTGTTTTGCCCTGTCAATATGCATAAAGCTATCCATTGCTTCCTGCAGCCTGCGTTTGTTATCGGGTAGTTTCATATCAATAAAATCCACTACGATAATACCGCCAATATCTCTCAGCCGCAATTGCCTTGCAATTTCTTCTGCCGCTTCAAGGTTTGTTGCAACAGCATTTTCTTCCTGGTTATTGCTTACACTTTTATAACCGCTGTTTACATCAATTACATGCAATGCTTCAGTGTGTTCAATTATTAAATAAGCACCGCTGGGAAGATTAACTGTTTTACCAAACGCAGCTTTTACCTGCTTGGTAATTCCAAACTGGTCAAAGATTGGAATACCATTTAAATGGCTGGAAACAATATCTGTTTTTTCAGGCGCAATTTTTTGAATATAAGAACGCGTATCATTATAAACATTGCGATCATTAATAACTATCTTATTAAAATCTTCTGTAAGCAAGTCGCGGAGAATGCTGGTTGTTTTATCCTGCTCACTTAAAATTTTAGCCGGAGCAGAAGCACCTTTTAAATTATGCTGTATTGTTTTCCAGGTTTCGATAAGCTGTGAAAGATCTTCGTGCAGCTCTGCTGTGTTTTTGCCTTCGGCTGCAGTACGCACAATCACCCCGAAATTTTTTGCCCTAATCGACTCAATAATTTTTTGCAATCTTTTTCTTTCTTCTGCGCTATGTATCTTTTTTGAAACAGCTACAATATCATTAAAAGGTGTTATTACTACAAATCTTCCAGGCAATGATATTTCGCAGCTTAATCTTGGGCCTTTTGCAGCAATCGGTTCTTTTAAAATCTGAACAAGAATTTCCGGTTTGCCCTTTATTACTTCGTTTATTTTACCGGTTTTAATAATTTCTGGTTCCGGGTGAAAGTTTGAAAAATCCAAAATACCATCAGATTTTTCCTGCATGGCCATTTGGGTAAACTTTAAAATAGAACGTGCATACGGGCTTAAATCAGTATAATGCAAAAAAGCATCTTTTTCAAACCCAACATCTACAAAAGCTGCATTTAAACCTGGTATTAACTTCTTTACTTTTCCAAGATAAAGATCGCCAACAGCAAATTTTGCATCTGCTTTTTCATGGTGCAATTCCACAAGCTTTTTATTTTCCAGTAACGCAATTTCAACACCATTGGTGGTAGCGTTAATTATCATCTCTTTGTTCACAACTACAATCTTTAAATACCATAATTAAATTACAGAATGCCTGTGCAGCAATCAATGCACGTGCATATTAAAAATAAGGAAGGAAAGGTAAGGAAGGAAATAGGGAAGTAAGAAACCGGCACATACAATAAACATTGCAAAACGCCGGTCGCCAAATTTATCTGTTTTTCTTTTTATGACGATTCTTTCTTAATCTTTTTTTTCTTTTATGAGTCGCTATTTTATGTCGCTTTCTTTTTTTACCACAAGGCATACCTGAATAAATTTTATTTTAATAGTTAATATTTATTGTAAAGACTTAATTCTTTCTTCAATATCTGTTTTTGCCTGCGGAGCCTGTATAAAATTTAAAGCATCTTTATACCATTTAACCGCTTCAGCTTTATTACCCATGCGCTCATATACAGCGGCAAGATTTAATATAGCTTCAATATTACCCGGCTGTTTCTGAATTACCGCTAAAAAGCGTTCAGCAGCTTTATCATATTGCCCGCTTTGAATGCCGCCTAAGCCAAGCATCATTTCTGCATACACATTATTTGGATCTTTGTCTGCAATCTCCTTTATGGCAAGAATACCCTGCATGGGATTATCAGCAATGCCTCCAAACATGTAACAAACGCCTACGCCAATTTTTGAAGAATCATTGTTTGGGTTTATTACAAGCGCCTTATCAAATAACTCTTTTGCTCTTGTTGCCAGCCACTTTTGCATTGCTGCATCTTTAGCAGCCATCATGTTACCCAACAGCAAATGGGCTGCAAATGTGAGGTTTTTTTCAGAATTTTCCAACTTAGCTGCTTCGCCTTCATAATAAGCTCCAATTTCTTCCTGGTGCAATGTGTCCGTCCAGTAAGAAGCAAGCTGATGATAAACACGAATTTGCTGGTTATGCACATCACCTCTTACTACGCTATTTTCAAGTTGCGCAAGTGTTTGCAATTGCCTGGTATTAAGGCCTGTTTTATATTTTGCAATAACATCTTGTGAAGTAAGCGTTGCAGGAACATTATCTGTTGCAGGTAGAGGAGATGATTTTTTAGACGCAACTGTGTTTCCAAAAAAATACAATGCAATCAGCAAAAAAATACCAATTAAAACTAAAGCCCCTTGTTGTTTTCGCACGAAAAAATATTAAGCAGCAAAGTTAGTGTGCTGGCTGCATTTGCTTTACTTCATTCACAAATTCTTTAGAAGGTTTAAATGCAGGAATGAAGTGTTCCGGAATATGAACCGCAATGTTTTTTTTAATATTACGACCAATTTTAGCAGCTCGTTTTTTGGTAATAAAGCTTCCAAAGCCCCTGATGTAAATATTTTCTCCTTTGGCAATGTTCCCTTTAATTTCCTTAATTAATGTTTCTACGGTTACCAGCACGTCAACCTTGGGAATGCCTGTTTTATCTGATATGTTATTGATAAGATCAGATTTGCGCATGGTGATTTGTTTTAAGATGAATATAAAAACAAACCTAAATGTAAAACAATTCAACTAGAAAAGAAAAGTAAATCAAAATAAAAATTTATTTGAAAAAGAGTTGCTGAAAAGATAAAGTAATAAGAAATGCAGCAACAATAGAATAGTAATGATGAATGATTGGAT